>UNSR01000043.1:0-5443 GCA_900557595.1 Candidatus Saccharimonadota bacterium
TTTCATGCTCAAGCTCAAGCGCTCTTTGTCGATTGCAATAATCTTGGCTTCGATAGTTTGACCAACCTTTACGTAGTCAGATGGGTTATTAACACGCTCCCAGCTAATTTCTGAGATGTGAATCAAACCTTCAATACCTTCAACGTTAACGAATACGCCAAAGTCAACAACACCTGTAACAACACCTGTAACTGTATCACCGATTGCCAACTTCTGGAATCGCTCCGCCAGACCCTCTTTAACCGCCTCTTTTTCAGAGAAAATCAATTTATTAGCTTTTCGGTCAGCGTCCAAGATTCGCGCCTTGATATCCTTCTTTACCAAGCTGTTCAATCGTTGCAAGATTTCGTCCTTGTCACTAGAGCCTACACGAGGATAGTGTTCAGCCGACAATTGCGATACTGGCAAGAATCCGCGAATACCTTCGTATTCGACCAGAAGTCCACCACGGTTAGCGTCGTATGGTACAACGGTGATGATTTCACCAGATTCCAATTTAGCCATAACTTCATCCCAACCACGATCTTTCGCAGCCTTGCGCAATGAAAGTAGCGAATAACCGTCTTCCAATTCGGTATCAATTACGCTAGCAATTACTGAATCGCCAACATTGTAGTTCTTTGAAAGGCTAACTTCGCGGCGTGGAACCAAGCCAACACCCAAAGGTCCTAAATCGATTAAAATTTCGTGCTTCTTTACTGATAAAACAGTACCGTCAACTGTTTCACCGACAGTAAGTTGTTTAACACTATCGCCTGCTTGAGCCAGCAGGTCATCCATTGTAATTTTGGCATCTGCCATAAGTCTTCTAAAGACCCCTTCCTTAAAATTGATATTATTCTTCAGGGACATAATAAAAATATCCCCACAGATTATCACAATTATATCACAACAGA
The DNA here is from genome assembly GCA_900557595.1 of Candidatus Saccharimonadota bacterium. Lineage (GTDB taxonomy): Bacteria > Patescibacteriota > Saccharimonadia > Saccharimonadales > Saccharimonadaceae > Nanosynbacter. The sequence continues at coordinate 897 of UNSR01000043.1, forward strand.
TAGATAGAAGTCAAAGCTAGATAAGATAGCGAGATCGCTGATAAGCTACCGTCAAAAACGCCAAAATACCAAAAGCCACTGCAGAAACAGCTACATCTTCTGGCCCAGTTTTTGGTAATCCTTTATCAGATTGCTTAGAAGGAGTAGAAGGAGCTGGCGTTGTAGATGATGGTGATTGTTGAGACTGAGAAGATTCAGGTGTAGGAGTTGTCTTTTTCGACTCTTCAGTCTTCACGTCGGTTCGCGCCTCACCCCTTCCGCCTGATTGATTATTCGTTTTTTGATCTGCAGACTGCTGAGATGTGCTGTTGTTTTGTGAATTCTTATTGTTATTCTCTGATGCTACCAAATCGCTAGAAATTGGTGACCCATCTTGCGACAAATTATTCTGCCTAATTCCGTAAAGAACAGCCAAAGATATAGCCACTAAAATAGCGCCTACCACTACAAAAACTCCAATTGATCCAGCCTGATTTACTCGCTTCATATTATATCTCCACTCAAATTTTCTTTATTATATCATAATGACCTCTTATAAGTAAAGCTGGTGATATAATAAATATATGATTATTACGGTTGACACAGGTGGGACCAAAACATTAGTAGCCAGCTTTGACGAGGAAAAAAATCCTAAGCATATCATTAAGTTCCCCACCCCTAAAAACGTAGACCAATATATTCAACGCGTTGCCGATCAAATTCACCTGATTACGAACGATAAGTCGATTGACGCAATTTCTGTGGCTCTGCCAGGAGTAGTTAAAGACGGCGTGGCAGTGTGGTGTCAAAACCTCGGCTGGAAAAATCAACCTATCCGTGAGCTACTTTCCCGATATTTTCCTAATATACCAATATTCATTGCAAATGACGCCAATATGGCGGGACTAGCAAGTATGCTCAGATTGCCCAAAACTCCCAGATGCGGCCTATACATCACCCTAGGAACCGGCGTTGGCACTTCCCTAATCCTGAATGGAAATCTACATAAAGAACTTAGCGATTGCGAGGGCGGACACATGTCCTTGAATTACAATGGCAAGATTACCACTTGGGAAGAAATTGCTGCGGGTAGAGTTTTACAGAGAATTTTTGGCGAATTATCATCAGACACACCCCTGGAAGTCTGGGAAGAGGTTGCTAATAGGATAAAGGCTGGATTGCAACCCCTCATCGCCTTTACACAACCAGATGTCGTTGTTATTGGCGGGAGCGTGGGAGTGTTCACATCCTATTTTTCAGATATTTTAAGCGGTCTTCTGGCAGAAAACTTACCCGCCGCTATATCAGTGCCAAAAATAATCAGCGCCCCTAACCCAGAAGAAATTGTATTATACGGATGCTACGACAATGCCATCAGTCAGCTTACCTCAAATTGAACACGATTTTCCAGAACTGCAGTTCAAGGAGGGCGAAGTATTTTCCTGGAATCCTAATTCGCAAACAGTCTATTACGAAAAATTAGATTCACAAGAAGACTTAGTGCAACTTTTACACGAAATCGCCCACGCTAAACTTGGTCATAAAAATTATCAATATGATGTCCAGTTAGTTGAAATGGAGAGATCCGCCTGGGGGTACGCCGTTGATGTTTTGGCGCCAAAATACGGCTTAACACTCAGTATGGACGACGATAATATTCAAGATTCTTTGGATAGTTACAGGAACTGGCTACATAAACGTAGTCTTTGTCCTCAGTGTGGCGCAGTTGGATTACAGGCCACTTCCTCATCTTACAGATGTATTAATTGCCACTCAGAATGGCGCGTAAATCAAGCAAAATCCTGCCAGCTTAAAAGATATCAAATAAAATAAGCCTCTCATACGGAGGCTAATTTTAAGAGATTGGAGCGGTCTTATTCTGCAATTTTTTGCACTGTCTTCTTAGTACGGCGTGAAATGCGTCCGCCCTTAGCACCAGCGATACGGGCCAAAGCTGGATTTGCAGCAAAGCCACCAGTCCGACCATTTTTACCGCCCTTACGTCCGATTTTTGCGTAAAAATCTGGATCGCGAGCTAGATTTTTTTGAGCAGCCTTTAAGCCGCCAGCCTTTGTTCCTGCCATAGGAAGGTTTTCCTCCATTTTTAAAAAAGATTTCCACATAAATTTAAATGGAAACCCTCACCTTTATATATCACACATGATATGTGTTATGTTTATATGCTAGCATATAACTAACGCTTTGTCAATATTTACATAAGTAGTTTTTATTGTGAATAAAATATTGCATTTTACTGACGCGTTAGCTATACTAATAAAGTCAGTTACTGACGGCACCTGTTGGAGCTTTAGAGATTATGAGTTCCACCACAAAAAATTCTCGTTTTCTGCGAGATTCGAGAAGAAAAATATCCCATCACATAGAGGGATATTTTTTATTACAGATTTATTCTAAAACTCTCTTAATAGATTATCTATTCTAAGCTGAGATTCTTGTGTTAGTTCATTTTGCAAGCCAATCCAGGCGTTAATAGCCACGGTAAATTTATCCCTGGCTATAGTAAACTGGTCGCTATCTTTCTTTCCGTTAGCCGACTTTAAATCACGCACAGCCAATAAAATAGCGTCTATTCTCTTTATCGCTAACTTACGTAAGTCAACCTCATCTTCTCTGGATTCCAGTCTCTTCTTTACGCCAGTCCATATTTTCTCCATAGCAATAAAGTCATTTTGCCTAGTCTTCGATAGATTATCTGACACCGTACGTATTTCGCCGCTCAATTCCTTATCAAACTCCATAAAGCCGACAATCTTCTCTATACTCTGTATAGTTCGGTTCATCTTCTCTACCGATTTATTACATTCTTCTGAATACTTTTTAAATCTAGCATTAGCATTCTTCTGCCAAGATATAAAAAATACCACATCGCAGCTTTGGCGTTTATTTTTTAAATCAGCCAAATATTCATTCAATTTTTCAGTAGATAATTTGTCTTTTTGCAAATTAATAAACAGCGCGCTTTCTGCTTCATTAGTGTTTTTTGTTACGCTTTGAACATTTTCCCAAGATTTCCAACTCATGAATCCATACGCCAATATCATTATCAGCGTTATAAAACTCATGGCAATAGCCAATTTAAGTATGTGGTGATTTTTTATCAATTTCATAGTTCTATCCCCAGCGTAGTTGACCACAATTCACTATCAAGCGGCCAAGGATTAAAAGCACACCCCTGTAAATCAATTGACTGCTGCTGCATAACCGCCGCTGGATTATTAACCCCAGAACAATTCAAATGCCCATGCCCCAACCAATGCCCAACTTCATGATTTATTACCATATGTCGATAATTACGAATATCACCACCCGCTTTATTCCACGCTGTAGTCGCGCCAGACCATCGATTATCATTGATAATGACAGAAGACCCGACTCGACAGCTCCAATCCGCGTCACAGCCTGATGAGAACGAGGACATTAATTCAGCTTGCGACAGAACTAAATTGAAACTTCCACCCTCTTTCACTTCTTTAAAGACAATTCCCATACGCGCCCAGCCTCGATTATCATTTAAGGTTTCGTTTACTAGTTTCGAGAATTCAGCTAGATTTGATCTGACATTACCCTTTGTTGATATTGTGTATGTGACTTCTTTTTTCACCTCAGAATTTGATTTTTTTGACGATTGAGATATAGAATGCCAATCTGGAGTCTGGATATCTGATACCTTAAAGCTGGATAGCGACGACGGAGATTTTATTTCAGAGAAAATTTTAGCACTAATCGCCTTCTTCGCATCACTCTTAGTCTCATTGGGTGCTGTTATATTAACCGTTGGCGTTAGAGCAACAGCAATCGCCATACCGCCAGTAGCCACCCTGCACACTATACACATACTTATATTCTATCACCCGCCAAAACATACCACAAACGTTTTAAGACAAAGAAGAAAGCCACCCTATTAGGATGGCTTTCTTATAATTCGGCACCGTGCTAGTTTCCCACTTTCGCAGTATAATCGCCGCTGGGGAGCTTAACTTCTGTGTTCGGAATGAGAACAGGTGTTTCCTCCTCGCTATGGGCACCGAAGGAGGGGGTTACGACGCTTGGTTCCGTATATACTCCACGGTGGGCCAAACCCCTTTCTTCGATGTCCAACATCAGCACGGAATTGATTTTTAATTGACCGGTACTTTTGAAAAGCACCAATTACTAGTTAAGTCTACCTTATCCGCAATGTTTATGCAAGCATAAACTCCACGGACAAGGACATAAAAAGGCAATGGGACTATTAGTACGCTTTAGCTCCATACATTACTGTACTTCCACCTTGCGCCTATCAAACAGATAGTCTTTCTGTGTCCTCATAGGGAAACCTTATCTTGAGGTTAGTTTCGCGCTTAATATGCTTTCAGCGCTTATCTAGTCCGCACATAGCTACTCGACAATGCAGCAGGTGGCCACAATCGATACACCAGAGGTGCGTCCGCCCCGGTCCTCTCGTACTAGGGGTAGATCCTCTCAAGTTTCCTATCGTCCATACCGGATATAAACCGAACTGTCTCACGACGTTCTGAACCCAGCTCGCGTACCACTTTAATCGGCGA
>UNSR01000044.1:0-5334 GCA_900557595.1 Candidatus Saccharimonadota bacterium
GGGTCTTCTTGTTGGTCTGCCAGATCTCAGCCAGCTTATCCAGCCGCTTGTCCGGCACGGCCACGATGCCGCTGTTGGGCTCAATGGTGCAGAAGGGGTAGTTTGCAGCCTCCGCGTTCTTGGTGGAGGTGATGGCGTTGAACAGAGTGGACTTGCCGACGTTGGGCAGGCCGACGATACCTAATTTCATTTTTGTGATTTCTCCTTTTATGGTCATGGATGACAGAGCATTTTACAGAATGACTCCGGGTCATTTTCACATACACATTTATTCTATCATGCCCGCGGCGGCTCTTCAAGACCTTTCCGGAAGCAGAAGAAGGGGCAGATGGGCGATATGCGATTGATTTTTCACTTTCGAATCGGTTGAAAGCACCTGCAAACTATGATATAATGCGTGGAAGAGCGTGCTTTGAAGGGGAAAGTCTGCCCTTTTGCGCTCGGGAAGCATTGGAATCATGTAAAATAGAGGGACTAGACCCGAGAAAGGAAAACAAAATGAATTATCCTGTCGAATATACTGTGATCACGGAAAATGAAAAAATTAATCGCTTAATTAGCGAGTCGATTGATAAAATTGATCGCGATTTTCAAAATACGGTTTTACTGGCGACAGTTTTTGATAAGCCAATGACCGAAACAATTGGTTATCAAGTCACACACAACACTTCAGAAGCACTGTCTATTGTCGTCAATATTAAGCAGGATATGAACGGCGCGCATCCAGCATCAATGACGCAATTTTGGACTTTCGACAAAAAATCTGGCGAAGTTGTCAGCTTGGCTGATTTTACAGAACAGTCCGATGAAGCCGCCGAAGCAATCATATCCGCTGCCAAAAATAGCATTTCTCAGACCATCAAACAACGCCAACAGCCAGAAATTGACCTGAACGAAATCATAAATAAAGAAGCTTTGTCTAATTTCATCATCACTAATAATGGCAATTCATTGGCTTGGCCGCTCGGTCAAGCGTCACTACTGCCGTCATCTTACGGCGAATTGACGATTACCGTGCCAATTTCCTCCGTCTCTAAATATCTACAAAACCCAACGGCGAGAAAATTCGCCAACATCCCCAAGCCTGCAGAAAAACCAAAACCAGCGCCCGCAGCTCCAACGCCTACCGTCGCAAATAAAACAATTGCTCTAACTTTTGACGATGGACCTGGACCATACACCGAAAAACTGTTGGACATATTGGATAAGTACGACGCCAAAGCGACATTTTTCCTAATCGGTAGCAAAGTTTCAGCACGCGCCAATACATTACGCCGTATGCAGTCGCGTGGACATCAATTAGGCAATCATTCTTGGTCGCATCCAGAGTTGAATAAGGTTTCAGCGGAGCAACTATCTAGCGAAATTGACCAAACAAATAACGCTATAAAACAAGCTGTCGGCACTAAGCCTAATGTCATACGTCCACCATACGGCGCGTTTAATCGGGCGGTTTTGGAGCAATTCCGTCAGCGCGGAATGTCGGCAGTTGTTTGGTCTGTCGATACGCGCGACTGGGCTGATCGTAATAGCGAAATCGTCTGTTCAAGGGCTGTCGCTGGCGCTCGCAACGGAGCTGTGATTTTAATGCACGATATTCATCAGACATCCGTGAATGCAGTTCCTTGCATACTTGATTCACTCAAACAACAAGGCTATTCATTCGTAACGGTACAAAATTTAATCGGCGATATGACACCGGGCGCCGTTTATCCGTAAACTTAATCAATCTCAAATATCTTATATTTTGAAGTTGTACCGCGCACTAATTTAACCTTGGACGATGCAACCTTAAAATGTTTTGCCAATAATTTAATAGCCGCCGCGTTGGCTCGACCTTCAATTGCTGGCGCTTTGACATAAACCGTCAATGTGCCGTCGTCATTTTTCACAACTTCCTCACGATGGCGAGAGTTTGGTTTAATGTGTACGGAGATTTTCATAAAACCTTAAAAATTTATCACTTCCAATTCCCGTGGCAGAATTTCTCGCACTTCCGCCGTTCCCGCAACTAATTGATAATCCTGAAGTTTCGGCGGTAAATGATTTTCAATAAATTTATAATTGACCTGATGTTTATCATTAAAATAATTAAGCAATTCCGCATTCAAAAAATGATCACGCGGCGCACTTACCGAGCCGTCCCTATTAAAAACCAAAGCTATTGATACGCCAGAAGTCGTCCCATTCTCATCCTTGGCATAATTCGCAGTCACTAAATGAACTGTCGGCTCAAATTCCAAAGCCAATTTACTAGAATTATCCACTTGCTCCTGACCAAGACGCGCTAATTGTCGATTTATTTCATTCAACAAATCAGCAGTACTCATCTCGCCGTTAGATTCTCGGCAATATTCACAATCGTTCAACGACTTAACGTACTCCAGCAGCAACTGCATATCAACCTCAGCGTCTTTAATATTATGTCGAGTCAACTGATCAACCATTTCCTTTAGCGACTTCAACAAACCATAATCTTTGGCTTTTTCAGCGGCATCACCAATGCGAATAATAGCACGAGCGACATTAATAGTATTTTCTTTATCATTCATACGCTTCTCCCAATAGAATAATAACCTTATATTTACAATTTTCCATTAGAAATACTGAAAAATCGATCAAAAAATCCTCTCAACTTTTGCAGCACTATTTCACGCTTTTTAGTACGTTCACCTCCTGCCGAAAAACGCGAGATTGGCGGCAGTATTCGCGACAAGTCCGTTCCAGTCGATTGGATATATCCGTCACGAAAAGCATTTTCGACAAATGAATACGTTGCCTTTTTATTCAATTTTTCATCATCAATAATTTGGTCTAGCTCTTCAATTTTTCTTGATTTGACAAACTCCTGCCAATCACCATCAATCGAACTATCAACCGTGAGCGAATTAATAAACTGCTCAATTAAATCCTTTTTATTGCGTAACTCTATAGACGAATTAACCGCTTTATCGATATCAACTAAGATCTCTTTATTGTTCAAATGGCTATCATGATATTGACGAATCAATTCTAAAATGTAATCTATATTTATTTCAACCTGCTTGATAAGCTCCATTTCAAACACCAAATCATCATTGATATTCTCCTTGTTGCTATCAGTTTTTGGTCGCAGCTCATTGTAGAGATCGATGTACATACTGTGATAATCCTGCACATCTCGCTGACTTAATATCTCCCGTCCGATGAATTCATCAAAGCTAGACAAAATATTCTTCACTCTTAGAATTGCGCTATACAATTTCACAAATTCTTTTTTATTCTGTTCGCCAGTTATCATCTCGCTAACTGGGAATTTATCTTTTATTTCTGCAATTAAATCAACATATCCTGGCGTTCGTTTTCCAGAATCCTCATCATAGCCATAATAATAGTCTCGGAAAGGACGCAGTAGAACAATACCTTTAGCTTCACGATCGCCAAATAGTGCCAAAGCTTCATTAGTCTCTTTCTCTAAGTTGCGGAACGTAACAATATTACCGTAAGTCTTTATTGAATTAAGAATACGGTTCGTTCGCGAATAAGCCTGAATCAACCCATGCATACGCAAGTTTTTATCAACCCACAACGTATTCAAAGTCGTAGCGTCAAATCCCGTCAAAAACATATTCACCACGATTAGCAAATCGATTTCTCGATTCTTCATGCGCAAACTCACGTCTTTGTAATAATTCTGAAACCGTTCAGCACTAGTGTCGTAATTTGTACCAAACGTCGCATTATAATCGCGAATTGCACCTTCCAGAAAATCACGAGACGAGACGTCCAATCCGTCGGTATTTTCCGAGTTTTCATCATCCATGCCGTCCATTTCCAGATCAGGATCATTGGCTCCATAACTGTAAATTGTAGCTATCTTTAACCGACTCGCCTCAGGAAGGTTACTTTGTTGACGCTTAAACTCATTGTAATAAAGCTTCGCCGTATCAATTGAACTCACTGCAAAAATTGAATTAAATCCACTCAGCCGAATTTTATCTTTCGCCTCTTCAACTGCCGCTCTGTCTCGCGCCGACGCAACTTCATGCACATTCATCAGCCGCGTAAATGCGTACGATTTGGCATTGCGCATGGTTTTTTGATTAAAATGTTCACGGATATACTCAACAATATTACTTATCCGTTGCGGCGAGTTCAATGCCCGCTCACGATCAATATCTCGCACCTTCTGCTGATCATCGACCTCATCCGCCTCGCGAACTGTCCGAATATAGTCAATCCGAAACGGCAGCACATTCTTATCAGTAATCGCATCAACTATTGTATAGGTATGTAACTTATCACCAAACGCCTGCTCAGTTGTCCGTAGATCGACCCGCCCGCCACTAGACGCATTATCAGCAAATATCGGCGTACCAGTAAATCCAAACAAATGATAATTTCTAAAACTCTTAGTAATGGAATGATGCATGTCACCAAATTGCGAACGGTGACATTCGTCAAAGATGATAACTATGTGATCATCAAACGCCTTGTGCCCCTGATTGCGCTTAATGAACGTGTCAAGCTTCTGAATGGTCGTGATAATGATCTTCGCATTCGGATCACCCAGTTGCTTCGTCAGAACCCGCGTACTAGTATTACTATTCGCCGCACCTTCCTGAAACTTGTCATACTCTTTCATCGTCTGGTAGTCGAGGTCTTTACGGTCAACCACAAAAAGCACCTTGTCAATATAGTCCAATTTACTTGCCAGCTGAGCCGTCTTAAAACTAGTCAATGTTTTGCCGCTGCCCGTGGTATGCCACACATAACCGCCAGCCTCAATAGTACCGAGCTTTTTATAATTTGTAGCAATCTGGATACGATTCAAAATACGCTCAGTTGCTACAATTTGATACGGACGCATCACCAGCAATAATTTGTCACTAGTAAACACGCAATATTTCGTCAACACATTTAACAGTGTATGCTTGGACAAAAAGGTCGCCGTAAAATCTATCAAATCGGTAATTGGGCGATTTTTAGCATCTGCCCACCAGCTGGTAAATTCAAAGCTATTGCTGGTTTTCTTACTACGATGCGAATCCGATTTTCCAGCCTCATTAATATGCTGCCAGCGCGTTGTATTACTGTAGTATTTTGTGTGTGTACCATTGCTAATCACGAACAATTGAGCATATTCAAACAACCCACTGCCCGCCCAAAAACTATCCCGCTGATAGCGATTAATCTGATTGAAAGCTTCCTGTAAGGGAACGCCACGTCTTTTTAGCTCGATATGCACCAGCGGTAAGCCATTCACCAGCAGCGTCACATCATAACGATTATCACGCGCGCCCGAAACTTCATATTGATTAATTACCTGCAGATAATTATTATGGATGTTCGTTT
>UNSR01000045.1:0-5302 GCA_900557595.1 Candidatus Saccharimonadota bacterium
CAATTATAATTAACTTTTTCCTCCGATGAATTATCTGACGAAACAGGAATTTCTTGAAGAACTGGAATATTTAATTCCCTGTTCAAAATATTATCGGTATCATCACAATAATCGCTCGACTCTTCGACTTTTACAGAGCATTTTACCTCATCACAATCATCCGTAGCAACCAATTCGCTACATTCTTCAGCCAATTCAGCTTTTTCTGCAACTTTTTTCACAACCTCATCGACGATATTATTATGATCAATTTCATCACCGGCTAATTTCAAATCAGGAATAAATCGCCCTATTACTTCAGACTTGCTGGTCGGCAATTCTTCCAATTCACACACACCTTCTTCATCCAACTCTACACGATCACCCAAATCATCCGATTCACGCGTAACTTCTTCGCTCAATTCTACGCAATCACCCAAATCATCCACCGCATTATCCGTTTTGCTCACAACCGCACGATTGTCAAAAATCTCAAACGTAGCGACATTCTCCGAATCTTCAAAATCGCGTTGCGGTAAAATTGGCAAATCCTTCTTATTTTCTGTCAATTCAACAGATTCAATTCTTTTACGCACAGCCTCATCGTTAAACTCTGTCTCAGCTGGCGCATTATTATTGTCATCTTTCATCACCACATCAATTTCATTATTGACTTGAACAAAATCACGCACAGGCGAGGAGTTTGTCTCATTATGAATAACTTTCTCAGCCAAACCTTCCTTTGAAGTAGAATCTTCCAAAAACAGTGCAGAGTTTATGTCGTTTTCATCTCCTACATGGCCATCTTTCTTTATAGGTAATTCTCTCGGCAATTCATCCTCTTTATCTACGGCCGGAGCTTGATTCTCAGAAGACACATCTTCTTTATGAATGTCTACTTTTTCATCAACGTCTTCCGGATCTACCAAGTTAATCTGACTAGTCGTCTCATCCTCATCCGACTCTTCGTTAATTTTCGGCGGGATATTTTCTTTGATTATTTTCGCGCTTGGAGTATTTTCCGACGATGTATTCTCACTATTCAAACATTCATCATCCGTCGGTTTGTTTGCCTCATTACTTTCCGTCGACGTACGCATCGACGCATCATCATCGCTCACTTCCGACTTAACCGCAGGTTTTTCTGATACGGATTCAGGTTTTTCATTTTCCGATGGACTATCTTTTTCAATTGATTCGGATGGCTTCTCTTCGTTATCAGCACTGACATATCCAGCAACAACAACACCACAACCATCATCCATTAAGGCAGACAAATAACTCTTCGACCCTTCTGCTGCCGGACGCAAATTCTCTTCAGCAAAATTTCGCATTCTTAGTATTGAGCAAGTTCCCGCCGCAGCGCAACTGTCGCACGCTGCACTGGCTACGTTTTGGCAAAATTCCGATCGTCTTTCGTCACTCAAACATTCTTCTGTTGTTTCCGATTCATTTTCTTCGGCAAATGACGTATCAATTTTCTCACCGCTAGCAACCACTTCTACCAAATTTAATTCAGTCACATCGCCAATTTCTGAAGATAAATCCTGAAAATTAGCATCGCCATTCAACGCCGAGAAAACATTAAAATCGCCCGCTCCATCTGCCAAACCTTCGTTCATTGCTCAAAAAAAGTCTCCGTTGAAATTTTCAATTCACTTACGCCGGCGGCGGATAATTTTTGCCAAACATCTCTAACAAACGGCAAACTTCCACAGACCAAAAAATGCGCATCTTCTGGCGTTTCATGAACAATTTTTTCCACATTAAATCGACCGTTAAACCAACCATCTTTTTCCTCAACTTGCTGGCGAGTACTAAACTTCTTCACTTTAATATTTGACGCCGCTAGCTCATTTTCAAAAACCATATATTCTGGCGATTTTTGGCTAAAATATAAAAACGTCGGCTGGCTAGAACTTGCCATAACGCTCCAAATTGGACTAAGTCCGCAGCCCGCAGCAATTCCAACCAAAGGACTTTCTGTTTGCGGATTAAAATCGCCGTAAGCGTGGCTAATTTGTAATTTATCGCCAATATTCCGTGAACATAAATAGCTAGAAAATTCACCACCAACATTCTTCACAGTAATTGACATTAGCTTATCGTCAGGAGTAGAAGAAATACTATAAGCCTTCCCTTCACGCACGCTACTACCATCAATAAAAACCGTAATATATTGTCCGGCGGTAAAGTCGAACGGTCGCGCAAAATATAACGTCTTCACTTCAGGATTTTCCTGACGGACGCGCACAATTTCAACCTCTAATGAATCACGCATTCTCCAACGTACCTTTCCATTATTTTCTGAGCTTCTCTAAATTCTTCGTCAGTAAAAGTGTGGTAATTCGCAAACTTTGGACTAATTGTCGTGCCAGTGCGAAAATGTTGCAAGGCAAATCTCTTCGCGCCCTTAACTAGCTCGCCAATCTTCTCAAAATCACTAACTTCCAATTGCTCGCGGACAATTGTCGTACGAAATTCGTGATCAATTCCCGAATCAATCATCAACCGGACATTCTCCTTAATCGCTTCCAAATCAATCGGTCGCGCCGCAATTTCAACATATTTTTCCAGTGGACCTTTCACGTCCATCGCAATAAAGTCAATCAGCCCTTCTCCAACCATTCCGCGAACTATATCTGGATGTGTGCCGTTAGTATCCAACTTAATATCAAAACCAAGTTTCTTAATCATTCGACATAACTCCGGCAAATCTTCATTTACCGTTGGTTCACCGCCAGAAATCACCACGCCGTCCAGTCGACCAACTCGCGATTTTAGAAATATCATCACTTCATCAACTGGAAGGCTCGGCGCTAACCGTTCAGGCAATACCAATTCAGGATTATGGCAATAACCGCACCGCATATTGCAACCAGAGAGAAACAGAGCTGCCGCCACGTGCCCTGGATAATCCACAAGCGACAGCTTCTGAATTCCACCAATTGAAACTTTAAGCTGCCGCGACGGCGCTAAGTCGCTGGTGTTCGGCGGCATTGTCATAATGTTCCCTCATTTCAAATTCCGCTTGCTTGCCCTTATTCCATTGAGAAACTGGACGCAAGAAACCAACCACGCGTGAGTAAACTTCAGTCGCTTCACCACACTTTGGACATTCTGGATGCTCACCAACAATATAGCCGTGATTCTTACAAATTGAGAAGCTTGGGCTGAACGTAAAATATGGCAATTTGTAATTTTCGCAAATCGTTTTCACTAATTTCTTCAAAGTTTGCGGATCGTCCATACGCTCACCCAAGAAGAAGTGAATCACCGTGCCGCCCGTGTACTTGGTTTGCAAATTGTCCTGAAGATCCATCAACTCAAACAAATCGTCCGTGTAATTAACTGGCAAGTGGCTAGAGTTGGTATAAAACGGACATTTAACTTCCGCGCCAATTCCGTTGGCAAAGTGTGCTCGATCTGGGAAGCTGGCTTTATCAAGTTGTGCCAATCGATAAGTTGTGCCTTCAGCTGGTGTTGCCTCAAGATTGTAATTATTGCCAGTTTCCTTCTGATATTCCACCAAACGATCACGCATAAAATCAAGCGTTTTCTCAGCAAAAGCCTTACCTTTTTCCGTGCCAATATCAACGCCCAGCAAATTAAGCGCCGCCTCATTTGTGCCGATCAAACCGATAGTTGAAAAATGGTTCTTCCAATATTGATTGAAGCGTTGCTTAATGTTTCGCAAATAAAACTTGGTGTACGGATACAAATTAGCGTCAGTCAATCGCTCCAAAACTTTACGCTTGGTTTCCAGACTGTCCTTTGCCATATCCATAAGTTCAGCCAACCCCTTAAAGAACTCTTTTTCATTCTTAGACTTTAGAGCCAGTCGCGGCAAGTTTATTGTTACCACACCGACTGAACCAGTCATTGGATTTGAACCGAACAAGCCACCGCCACGATATTCCAATTGACGATTATCAATACGCAATCGACAGCACATCGAGCGCGCATCTTCTGGATCCATGTCGGAATTAATGAAGTTTGAGAAATACGGAATGCCGTATTTAGCGCTGGCTTCCCACAAACTTTCAATCACCGGATTGTCCCAATTGAAATCCTTGGTGATATTAACCGTTGGGATCGGGAACGTAAAGACTCGACCATTGGCGTCGCCCTCAGAAAGGACCTCCAGCAGAGCCTTATTCAGCATATTCATTTCTTCTTGATATTCGCCATAAGTCGTGTCCTGCATTTCGCCACCAATAATCACTGGATTATCTGCCATGTGTTTTGGACATTCAAGGTCAAGTGTAATGTTGGTGAATGGCGTCTGGAAACCAACACGAGTCGGCACATTAACATTAAAGACGAATTCTTGAATAGCCTGTTTTACTTCTTCATAGCTCAATTTGTCGGCACGAATAAACGGCGCTAATAGTGTATCAAAATCGGAGAAAGCCTGCGCACCAGCCGCTTCGCCCTGTAATGTATAAAAGAAGTTTACAACTTGACCAAGTGCTGATCGGAAATGCTTAGCTGGCTTAGAGGCAACCTTACCAGCCACGCCAGTAAATCCTTCTTGCAATAAGTCAGTTAAGTCCCAACCAACACAATAAACGCTTAACAAGTTAAGGTCGTGAATGTGTAAATCACCTTCTTTGTGAGCTTGCCCGATTTTCGATGTATAAATCTTATCCAGCCAGTAAGTCTTCGTAATTTCCGCTGAAACATAGTTATTCAAACCCTGAAGACTGTAGCCCATATTAGAGTTTTCATTAACTTTCCAGTCCAAATTTTCCAGATATTTATCAATCAAATCAACGTGTGCATTAGAGGTAATTTCGCGCAATTTTTTATGCTGATCGCGGTAAATAATATATGCCTTTGCGGTTTTCTTAAACTTAGAGTCAATCAACGCATCCTCAACAATGTCCTGAATATCCTCAACGCTTGGTAGACGCTTTTGGTTACGAGTTTCCAAAACACCCAAAACCTTGTCGGTCAATTCAACTGCTTGAGCGGCGTCAAATTCACCAGTTTCCAATCCCGCCTTTTCAATTGCCTTTTCAATTTTTTTCCGATCAAATTTAGCAGTTCGACCATCGCGTTTTTTAATTGATTTATACATTCCCCCTCCTTATTTATAAAAATAGCAAACCAGCCCAACCTCTCCAGTGGACACATGTTGCAAAAAACGTTATTTATTTTCTAAAACACCATATGTAGTGCTTAATATTGAATATACACGCGATATATAGCGTCTGTCAATGAAAGTACATTGTATTATTTACATGCGAGGTGCGGAAGCATTTGCTCCCTCTGATAATGCCAAAACGTCGCGGTGAATCAGATCGACAATTTCTGCCTG
>UNSR01000046.1:0-5100 GCA_900557595.1 Candidatus Saccharimonadota bacterium
TCGGTGGTGATTGTCGTGAATTCGACGATTGGCATTATTCAGGAATTAAGGGCTAAGCGAGTTTTACGTCAATTGGAACTGATGAGCGCGCCGAAAGCTCGATTGCTAAAAGACGGAAATGTTGTCGAGGTTGGTTATGATGAGCTTAAAATTGGCGATGAGATTCTTATTCAGGCTGGCGATGAATTGCCGGCGGACGCGAAAGTTATTGAGTCGAAAGGCTTGGAGCTGAATGAAAGTATGTTGACCGGCGAGTCTGCGTCGATTGAGAAAAAGGATGGCGATGTCGTGTTGGCGGCGACGACGGTTTTGGCTGGTGAAGGCACGGCGCGAGTAATTGCGATTGGCGACGACACGAAAGCTGGCGCGATTAGCCAAGTCCTGAAGCGTTACAAGCCAGAACTCACACCTCTGCAATTGGCGATTTGGCGCGCAATTTACTTCTTGACTTACGGCGCAATTGTTCTGTCGCTACTTATTGCTATCGTCTATTATTTCTCTGGCGATAACGTCGTCGTCATCTTAAAAACCATCACTTCGGCGGCGGTTACGGTCGTGCCTGAAGGTCTGTTGTTGGCGAGTTCGCTGCTTTTAGCGTTCGGCTCACTGCGATTAGCCCAGGCGAAAGTCTTGCCACAAAAATTGTCAGCGATTGAAGCGATGGCGCTTTTGAATTTGCTGGCAGTAGATAAAACAGGCACCTTGACTAGTGATGAAGTTACACTGGAACAGGTCGAGGCTTTTGGTGATGAAAATAACTATTCAGACTCTGACGTTGCCAGTTTTGCGGCGTTAATTGCTCATGAAACCAGCGGCGGAAATATCACTGGCCGTGCAATCTTGGCGGAAGCTACGTCACCAAAAAATACGAAAGTTCTGGAAGTGATGGCGTTTTCGTCGGCGCGTAAAATGGCTGGCGTGAGGGCGAATATTGACGGTGAAATTCGGACGTTAATGATGGGCGCGCCAGAGTTTGTGTCGAAGTTGGCGCCAGTAGATAAGGAGATTCAGAAAAAGCTGAATGATTGGGCTGACAATGGCTTGCGCGTGTTGATGTTGGCTGAATTTTCGGATGATAAAACCAAATTGAAAGACTTGAAAAACAGCTCTGGAGTGGCAATTGGTGCGGTTGTTCTGCGCAATTCTCTGCGTCATGGCGTTGTTGAAACGGTGGATTTTTTGCAGCGCCAAGGCGTAACTATTCGCGTAATCTCTGGTGATAATCCGCGCACAGTTCAATACATCGCTAAGGAAGCTGGAATTAAACATCCAGAAAAGGCGATTTTAGGCGAAGATTTGGCGGCACTTAGCGAAGATGAATTTAACAATGCGGCCGACACTTACACGATTTTTGCCAGAGTTTTGCCGGATCAAAAGGAGCGCTTGATCAATCGATTCCAGCAATCTGGCAAGTTCACTGGCATGGTTGGCGACGGCGTAAATGACGCTTTGGCGCTGAAAAAGGCTGACCTCGGTGTGGCGATGTACGCAGGTGCTCCAGCATCGCGTCGAGTTTCCGACATTATATTGCTCAACAATTCGTTCACCTCCCTTCCGATGGGGATGAAATTGGGCAATCAAATTATGCAAGCAATCGAAGTCATCGCTGTTCTGTTTTTCCATAAAATTATTTACGGCGTGACGCTTCTTCTTGCGACGATTCTCATCAATATGAATTATCCGTATTCGCCGCGCCATATTACGTTTATGAATATTTTTCTGGTGACGATGCCAACTCTTATGTGGACGCTGTTTCCGCCGGTGCCGAAGCATCGAATAAATCCGAAGAGATTCTGGCACGATACTTTGCTGGCTGTTACACCGATTGCCTTGATTACTGGCGTGACTGTCGCGTTCACCTATTGGATTACCTCTGTTATGTTTCCTGGTCACGCTGCAGAAGTCGCAACGATGACGGTGCTTACCGCGACTTTGTTTGGCGTATATTTGGTGTTCTTGGTGGGAATTATGCTGGACGTAACCATCGATAAATCCGCTAAGCGTGCTCGCTTGCTTTATCTGTTGTCGGTGATTATTGTGGCGGCCGGAAGCTTTAGTTTTACGCGATTTCTTCGACTTTACCGTGCCGAATTTGTTCATAATGTGGCCAGCTGCTGGCGCAATTGTCGTAGCGATGTTAGCTCAGCTATTCATTGCTCGCTGGGCTGGTCGGCGAATTGTTCGGTAGTAACTTGTCTATCTATTCAGTAATTTGCCAAAAACGATATATCCTATAGTCCAGAAAACGCAACCGCATAGTAAAAATATTCCGAATACTTTCAAATAGTCTGCGAACGAGCTTAACTCGTACCAGCCACTTATCAATAGACAAGGAAAAATTGTCAATATCATGACGATAAAATGTATGGCGGATTGTTTAAGTAATGACCATTTTTCGATATCGTATATTACAGATGCGGCTGCAATTATGGATATTATGACGCCAGTTAAGAATGTCCCCTTAGTTTGTGACGGGTCAATTTTTTGATATGTCATTATGAGAGCTAATGCCGACATTATAATAAAAGGAATAATTCCTCTAAACGTAGCTTGCTTTAATATTCTAGTCTTCATGGCTATAGATTACGCTTTCTTGTCTAAAACCACAAGGTGCTCAATGTGCGGCGTCCTCGGGAAGAAATTGTAGCCTTGATGATGTACGATTTCGTATTTTTCCTGAAGCAGGCTGACGTCTCGCGCTTGCGTGACAGGATTGCAGCTCAGATAAATAATCCGAGGTGGCGCTGTTTCCAGTAGTCTATTAGTAACGTCCGCGTGAAGTCCAGCGCGCGGCGGATCAACGATGACAATTTGTTCGCCCGTTATACATTCCAGAGATTTTTCGCTCGGCGCCAAAATCGCCTTGGCACTCGGTCGATTCAGCTTGGCGATGTTCCTCTGCATTTCCGCGACGGCATGTTCGTTAATCTCCACGAGCGTCACGTCATCGCCTCCAATTGTCAAACCGATTGTCCCAACACCAGAATAAAGGTCGAGTGTTGGCAATTTTTCATTGCAATTAATCCACGCTTTCATATCGCTCAGGGCTTTTTCGTAAACGGGAATGTTGACTTGGAAAAATCCTTCGCAAGCGTAGTTGAAGGCGACGCCTAAAATCGTGTCGCTCAGTGTCGTATCGCCGAATTTGTTTAAGCGTTCTGTGATTCTGCTGGCTGGGCTTTTGGGGTCAGAATAAATTATTTCGCCGCCCGCGGCTGATAGTAATTTGACTTCATCGTCGGAAATCAGGTTTTCTATCTTATCTTTTACGTACAATTGCCAAACGGCGTTTCCCTGTTGGTCTGAGCGAATCAGGAGTGTTTTTAATTGGCGCGCGACGATTGGTTTTTCTCGTAATAGGTCGCGAATTTCAATTGCCAATTTATTTATGCTTGGGTGCGCCAAGCTGGTCCCGTCGACGACAACTTTTCCTTTGCCTCCACGCTTGAAAAACGCCAAGTCCAAAGTTTCTTTTTCGTCGTCGTCCGTTTTGTCGCCGAACCAACTGAACTCGACTTTATTGCGATAATTAAATTCTATGCCGTCAGAAAATACCTTGATTTTTTCGGGCAATGTGATGTTGTGAAGTAAAAAAGCCTCTTCGATTAGCGACGCTTTGTGTGATTGCTCGCTGGACATCGGCATTATTTGCCAAGGACTGGTGCTTAAATAGCTATTTTCATCCTTCGGCGTAATTCGCTCTGGACTTTTCTCGATAATTTCCGTCACTATTCCTTCGACGAAGTGTGATTTTTTCTTTGTCACGCGAATCGTTACAAGCTCTTTCGGCAGCCCTCCCCAGACGAACGCTTTGCGGCCGTCGTCAATCGTCCCGATAGCTTGCCCGCCGCCAACGATTTTTTCCAATCTTAAAGTCTCAAAAATTTGTTTTCTCATTAGGTTATATTATATCAGGATGTGTGGATTTTTTCTGTCTGGCGTGCTATAATCGTCATTGTCCTGGCAATAGTGGGACGTCGCCAAGTGGTAAGGCACTGGGTTTTGGTCCCAGCATTCGCAGGTTCGAATCCTGCCGTCCCAGCCAAATTTGACAGGTGTAAATTATCGCTCTTTTTGGCGATTTTTTGTTTTTAAGCAATCAAGCCGTTCTGGTCCAATAGATTCACAAATTCGTCAATAAACAAATCAGTCCTCTCAACTATCACTGTGGTAGTGTCGCCGGTTTCGCGGGCTATGGTTAGCGGCGGCGGAAGCAGCAACTGTGACAGGTAGCCCTCACATCGCGGATAGTGCGATCACAAAAAGCGTAGTTTAAAACTACGTCTTGTCCCTGTTGCTACGCATATCGCGACGGGGACTCTTCAATTTATAGGATAAAATCCTTGTAACTTGCCAAAGTCGCCTGTGTGATAGTCTGACTAGTTTGATGTAGGTATTGCTTCACAAAGTAATACCCGAGTTTATACCCCGCCCAGCGCGGCAAAATATCATCGCCGGTGAAAAATATTTTGGTATAATCGTAAACCTTGTCTTCAAAATTGTCTTGTAGTGCGGCAATTATCTTATCAATTTCAGCTTGAGAAGTTTTCTGCATTTCTCTCAAGAAAAATTGTTGGTTTCGCCGTCCAAGTTTAATCATCGCTTCCTCTTCTAGCGCGACCGCCAAGCCCTCCAAAATCATCCCATCAAACATAGTTTCGGCATATTCAGGCAGTTTTTCCCAACGCAGCGAATGTGACATTTCGTGGCAAATCGTTTCGAAAATAAAATCCTCGCTAACTCCGTGCTGGCTTTTATCGACAGAAATCATAATCAAGCGCGAATGAAGCGTTTTGCCAGCGATTCCATTCTCGGCGATAGTTGGCAGCATAAACGAAGGTGTAGCGATAATTACATCAACTTCGTAATCAAACTGTGCGAACTCGCTCGAAACAAAAGTCTCGGCTTGTTGCGCTGTATTTTTGAATATGGCAATTTCGGCATCGGTGAAAGTTTGGTTGGCGTTAGCGATGTGTAGGTGGAGTTTGCCCATGGTTTTACTATACTGCAATAACATAAGTATTACTATAAGGGCAACGCTATTTATTAAGTGCAATATTTAAATGGAAATCACTAAAATCTCAGCAGCGACCTTCGGCG
>UNSR01000047.1:0-4926 GCA_900557595.1 Candidatus Saccharimonadota bacterium
ACTACTGTAAAACGTTAAGGAAACGATAGTGGAGGGAATATTGGTTTCAGTACTATTCAATATAACACTACTGTAAAACCTCATGTGCGCGGTTTTACAGAGGTAAACGTGGTAGTGCTTACCTGGTATTATTGTGAATTAGTACTAAAATCATAGAAATCGTCATCTATGGACAAAAGCCCTTCGCCGTCTAACTTGTCTTTACAGATTTTTTCAATAAAAAGTACTGAAAAATGATTATCTTCTACGTATTGTAAAAGAGCTCGCAACTCGCTATGTGATAATAGTTGGCGCTGATTGATCAAAACTACTAGCTGTTTTGACAGTAATTGTTGCGCTGAATCTATAATACCATAAAGTCTATCAATATAGTTATTTCTTAAATTTACCTCCAGCCCCACGTGCGCCATCTTTAAGATATCATTCATGGAAATGGTTGATTGGTAACTCAAATTTTGTGAGAAATCGATATTTATATTATCAAGGATGTCAAATATGCTCGATTCTATCTGCTCTATTTTTGTCTGATCTATATCGCTGTTGTCCTGAATGTTTTTATATAACGCCGCAGTAATAGTTCGACTGGATAGATCGTATGAATATATGTCGGTAATTATTAGTGAGTCTTTTGTTATATCTAGCGGGTTACAATTATCATCGCAAATTACAATGCGATTATTCTCTTCTCTTTTTGTGTATGCATCAAGTATATTTTCTATAATTTTTCTAAAAAACAAATCATTGTGAATGGCTAGTGTCGCAATTCCACCATTTTCTGGTATTGATGCTGCATTGTCGAATCCTGAAACTTTAATTCTCATAAAATTACTGTCCTGTCTGTATTTTGAATTGATAATTCATCATATTTTCCAGCCAGATATTCCATTGATGCGAATTGATTTTCGGTTACGGTCAATAATTGAACTATGCCGTTTTCTGGTATTATTTTTTTGATTCTGTCGTGGGTTGATTTTTCATTTGTGGAATTGAGTACCAATTTAGTGTAGACGGATTGTTGCATCATAACAAATCCTTCTTGAGTGAGTCTTTTGCGAAAAGTGGTGTATGTTTTACGCTCGTTAGCATTGGTCATTGGTAAGTCGAAGAATATAATCATTCTCATATAGCGCACATAGTTATATTAATTCATACTCAGGTAGCTCGTCGTCCCCTGTTTCCATTGTCCTGAAAAATAGCTTCACGTAGATACTGATAGCGTTTGACAGGAACTGTTCTTTGCCGAGGACAACAACTTTATGGTTAAGAATTTCAATCAGTCTACTCTTAAAGAAGTCGTCAAATGCAAAATTGCGGCATTTGTAAACTTCGCTGTCGACTATGGGTCTGAACGACTCCATAAGGTCGCAAGTAAGATTGAACGGGTTGTATTCATTGCAATGATTGACACCTATAGTTGTTGAGTATCCAGTAGCCGTGATCTCTCGATTGAAGGCAGACAGAAGAATAGCGTAGCCATAATTTAATGCCGCATTTATGTCATTAGAGCTATCTCGTGAAAATTTTGGACCAAACAATTCTTTGAAGTAGAGCTTGGCTGCATGAGCTTCCCTGTTGGTGAGATCTCCGGGAGATACGTTCGCGGCGAAGTTCATTAGCGCTTCGCAGGCGGAACTATTGCCAGTTTCTCTATAGATCGTCTGGGCTTGCTTAATTATCTTTTGAGTAACGATTGTTTTCCATAAGTTATTTTTGGTCGATTGCGACCACTGGCTTTGCTTTGACATCTGTTTGCTTGCGTTGTGAGATCCGTAATAAGGAATTATCTCTCCATACGGATTACGCTGATGATCACAGAATATCACTTTGACTTTATAGCGAGATAATTCACACAGTAGATAAGCCGTCAGATTAACAGCGGTATTTTCAATTATTAAAGTGCCAATTTCACTTATGTGGAGTGTTTTTTCATTGCCGTCGCTAGTAATAAGCATATAATCATTTTTATAGCTTAATTTACAGCGATTTTTGACGATTACAGTTCGCCAAGACATATCTTAACGCTTATGCCCTAATGATTTTCCGTTTAGCTTTCGACAGTGCAAGCCAGTTATAGACTCGTAGACGAAGGTAACATTGAGGGGGTCTATAGTCTTTCCTGACATGCGACCAAATGAATTCGGTAGACCTAACTCTGGGAATTTAGGATTCTTCTCGCTACCTTTCATGTCTACGCGACCAGATCCAGCGCTCGTAGCCACCAGAACTAGTTTAATAACCTCTATTTTGTCGTCTATTGATAGTTTGTCATATTCTGGTGCTGCATTGCGAGCATTATCCCCCGCCTTTCTGAATTGTTGATATTGATTAGCGAGCTTGTCAGAGTAAACCTTCCAAAAGCGATTTATTCCATCAATAACCTTAGTTCTTTTTTCGATTTGTCTATTGCGTTTGTCGCGTAATTTATCATCTTCGTCGGCTTGTTCTTCTGAAATCGTAACGCGTGGAATTCCGCGCTTTAGCGCTATTGCAATGGCATATTCGATATCGTAAGGAAGTTTTAATTGTTTGGCGTTAGTAACCTCGCTACTGCCAACTATAAATTGCTCGTTACCGTCATACTCAATTTTTTGGTTAATCGGTATTTTAGGCAGAAGCACTACGGCATCTTTATAATTATCTCGGATATATTTATCTATCGATCCTGGGTGAGTCTTCTCTAAGGTGTATATTTGCGCTGGAATGCTGATTATCTCAGTTGCGGGAGATTCTTTTTTGTTTGACTGCTTTAAATAATTGATCACCGCAAAGTAAGCTGCTTGCACGCCAGAATATCCACCGTATCTATTGGTTGGTAGATTTGCTTTTATAGGTATTGTAGGTTTAGGGTCGGTTGATTTTTTGCTATAAATAGTTTGTTTATAGAATTGACTATCACCAGTCTCGGTTTTTTTCGTAATCAAGCAGTCATTATATTTCATCGTTTTATCAATGATTTCGCAGGATGATTTACCCTGCCAGACAATTTCACCAGTATTTGTGTTGGTAAAATCATATTTCATTGACGATAAGATGAAGCTGCCGTATTCCCTGTTCTTCTTTTTGTCCGACTTGAATTTCTTATATTCTCCGTAGATAAACTCCTTGTCAAGCTTTGGATAGCGAACTTTTACATATTGGGCTAGAGTTGCTGCTAAGTAGGCATCTTTTGCGTGGTGGAGGTCGTTTACTTCGCGGCATTTTGGCAAGTCGTGGATGCGGCGATATTCGGAACTCATGCCAGCGCGAATAGTAAACACCTCTGTTGATGAGTCTTTGTATTTTTCGGTTAGCATTCTAGCCAGGTGTTTGGTAATTTGTCGTGTCTCAACTAATTGGCGATTAATGAAGCCATATATCTGGTCGTCTGATAGCTGCTTCTGGCTAGTTAATCGCTGGAACTTGAGCTGTGACATAAATTTGGCGTTTTTTAAAGACATCCAGATTGGCAACATCTTTTTTTGAACGTCGGGCGATATTGGATAGTCGTCAAGCTTTAGCTGATTCTCTTCTCGCAATACCAAGACGGTGTTGTCTAGAGAATCATCCTTTGTCAATGAGCGTGGCAAAATATGATCGATTTCGCAATCTTTAAGTCCGTTTTCAATGTCTAGTTTTTTACCTGAGTATGCAGATTTGCCATTTTGCAAGAAGTACAGGTAATATTTTTTCTTATCAAGGCAATCTTTATAATTTTCCAGTTGAGGCTTTATATCAGATTTATTATATTCTTTTCCGTATAATTCTTTATACATCTTTTCTAGCTGAGAATATCGATTTTTTGTTCTGACCTTATCCTCTTCACTTCGCGCCATTTCAATGCTAACCAATTTCGGGCCATAGCCGATTGTATCGACAATCTCATCTATAATCCGAATGCTTCGCCAGAGGGCGCGCTTAATTCCTGGAGATGCTGCGAGATTTTTAATATCATCATAGGTGATTTCTGGGGTAGCATCTTTCAAAAGAGCGTCTTCTATGATTTTTTTGAACTCGTATCGGTCACTTTGGATAATTTGCATAAAATTGTCAGAACATTGACGCATTACTTCAATGACCGTCATTTTCCCATAACGAGTGTGTGCTGTAATTCCGTCAAGTAGTTCGCCAGATAGTCTTCCCCAGCCTGTATATTTTAGTTTCAAAATACTATCGATCTGGTCTTTGCTAAAAATGTCACTATATTTTTGTAGTTTTTTTGACAGGATTTTCTTGTCTTCAAACAGGGTTGTCCATTTTATTATTTCCTCAATTGCCGCTTTGTTTTCTGGCGTGATTTCAATTCCAATTTTCTTAGTAAAGTCTATGTACGATTTTCGTGACGACATGAAAGATTTATCGTCGGCTGTTCCGGAAATAACTAGCGAACTAGTGTCGTATATTTGATTATCGTAAAGATATTTTGCAAGTTTTTTGTAGGTAATGGAATATTCTTTCGTAAATAGCTCGTCAATTATGCGATTTTGAATGTCTGGACTTAACCTTTTTCCGTTAACTGTTACGTTTTTTAGTTCATTTCGGCACTCATATTCTTGATAGAGTAATGAATTCTTGGGAAGCACATCTTTATCTGGTAAATATGTACACTTGTTGCGCATTCTCTCGATAAATTTTTCAGCTGAAGCTTCGTCGTCTATGATTTCATTAAAATTCCACGGATAAATTACGCCGTCTTTCTTTTTGATCGACCAGGCAAAATCACCACCCGTTTTTAATGGTCCTATGTAATATGGCAATTTAAATGTGAAAATGCTAATAATCTTATCGCGATTTTGCGCCAAGAATGGATAATGAGTCGCTTGATTATCGATAATTTTCTCAAGCTCGTATTGATGAATTTGGTGTGGTATGGCGCCATTGTCGCGTATTCGCTGTCTGGATAGAAATTCACCCAATTCTGCTCGTTTTTCAAATCTTTGATATCGCACA
>UNSR01000048.1:0-4897 GCA_900557595.1 Candidatus Saccharimonadota bacterium
GGAGCCGGATCTGGAAAGACCAAAACTCTGACTCATAGAATCGCTTATTTGATTGGCGAGTTGAAAATATTTCCTAGTCGAATATTGGCGGTTACATTTACTAATAAAGCCGCGAAGGAAATGCGTCAGAGGTTAGCGCAGATATTAGGTGAAGATTCTGAAAATCGGCAATTTATGCCGTGGATGGGAACTTTTCACAGTATTTGCGTGCGAATGTTGCGGATGGATGGTGAAAATATTGGCCTGAACAAGCGATTCTTGATTTACGATACCGACGATCAAATAAGCTTGATGAAGCAAATTATGAAGTCTCGCGGCTTGACAGATAAAGATATTAAACCTCGAGCTGTTCTTTCGGCTATTTCAAACGCTAAAAATGAGATGAGAAATGCTGAGGATTTTTCGGCTTCGACTCGTGGCCCAAGAGAGCAGAAAATAGCTGAATTATTTTTTGCTTACGAAAAAGCCTTGAAAGATGCTTCGGCGTTGGATTTTGACGATTTATTGATAAAAACTGTGGAATTATTGAGAAATAAGCCAGGCATTCGTCATAAATGGCAACAGCAATTCGAACATATTCTGATTGACGAGTATCAGGACACGAATGCGGTGCAATATGCGCTAATTAAACTGTTGGTTAATTCACGTCGCAATTTATGTGTGGTTGGTGATGATGCTCAGTCGATTTATAGTTTTCGCGGGGCTGATTACACTAACATTCTCAATTTTGAGCGTGATTTTCCAGGCACGACGGTGGTCAAGCTGGAGCAAAATTATCGTTCGACTGGCGCGATCTTGAATATGGCAAATGCGCTGATTAGTCATAATATTCATAGAACTGATAAAAATTTATGGACGGCGAATGGTGACGGCGTTGAGCCAAAATTATGGCAATTATACAATGAGTCCGAGGAGGCTTTGGCGATTGCGAATGAGATTCAGGCGCAAATTGCGAACGGTCGTCAATATGGTGACGTAGCGGTGTTGTACCGAACGAATGCGCAAAGTTACGCAATTGAGCGAGCCTTGCGTCAGAGTTATATTCCGTATAAAATCGTCGGCGGTCTGCGATTTTTGGATCGAGCGGTCGTTAAGGATCTATTAGCATATCTGCGATTGTTATATCAGCCGAGTGATCGAGTTAGTTTTTTGCGCATTGTGAATACGCCAAAACGTGGCGTTGGCGCGGTGAGTATCTCTAAGTTTTTTGACTGGAATGACGTGTCAGGGAAAGACATAATTAGCGGGTTACTGGCGGTTGAGGAGGCGGATACTTTGACGGCGCGCGCAAAACGTCCGTTGCTAGAGTTTGGTCAAAAATTGCACGATTTGCAGCAGGAAATTGACGGATCTCCAGCCGAATTGATTGAAAAGATCATGAAAAGTACTGGCTATGAAGATTTTATAAACGACGGAACGCCGCAAGCTGAGGAACGAATGGAAAATATCGGCGTGCTTTTGTCGGAGGCGAAGGCTTACGTTGATGTGGCGACGTTTTTGGAAGAGATGGCTTTGATGTCTTCGACGGATACAACTGCCGATCAACAAGTAACGCTCATGACGCTTCATGCGGCTAAAGGTTTGGAGTTTCCGGTGGTTTTTTTGGCGGGTCTGGAAGAGGGGATTTTGCCGCACGCGAGGGGGTTTGATAGCGGCAACGCTGATGATGTCGAAGAGGAGCGCAGGTTGTGCTACGTTGGAGTAACTCGGGCGAGGGAAGAATTATTCGTTAGTTGTGCCAGCTCTCGGACGCAATTTGGTCAGATCGGCTATAATATGCCATCGAGGTTTTTGGACGAGATGGGCTTGATGGCTGGTGGGGTTGATAGACCAGCTCAGCCGACGGTAGAACCTGATTTTTATTCAGAAGATATTGGTTTGGAAGTTGGTGATCGAGTTCGCAGCCCGAGTTTTGGTTCGGGGGAAATTATTGACAGTGAAGGGCTGAGTGTTACGGTTCAGTTTGACAACGGAAATATTAAGAAATTGAACGTCGAGTTCGCGCGCTTGGAGAAAATTTGATATAATAAGAATACCTGCGTTGTGGGTGTGAACTTATGGGTATAAGATTACAAGCAAAACACTATTCTAAGAAAATTACGTTCGTTTCTGGCGCGATATTGATGTTGGTTGGCGGTTTATTTTTTGTCAATCAAGCATTGGCTGACGCTACTAAGCCAGCAGCCAAGGCTGGTGAAAAGTTGGTGACGATTTACGACAGGGGCGCAGAAAAGACGATTGTCACAAAAGCAAGGACGATTCGCGAGGCTTTGAAATTGGCTAAGTTTTCTATTGATGAACGCCAAGACGTAGTCGAGCCGAGTCTTGATTCGGAGATGGTGGCAGAGAAGTACAATATTAACATTTTCCGCGCTCGTCCAATAACAATCGTCGATGGAAATAAACGCCTGAAAATAACCACTGCTGAACAAACACCAGCTTTGATTGCGAAGATTGCTGGAATCGAAGTTTTTGAAGAGGATAAAACTACTTTATCCAATTCCGATAATATGGCGGTTGATGGCGCAAACATGGTGATGAAAATTGATAGAGCCTCGATGGTTAATTTTGTACTTTACGGCAAAGAATCTGTCATTCGTACACACGCTAAGACGGTTGGCGAGTTATTGAAAGAGAAGAATATCAACCCAAAGAAAGATGATACGTTGTCTGTGGATCGTTCGGCAAAAATTATTCCTGGAATGAAAATTGAGCTTTGGCGTAACGGCAAGCAAACCATAACAGCAGAAGAAGATGTAAAATTTGAGGTTGAAAAAGTTCAAGACGCGAATCGAGATTCGGGATATCGCGAAGTAAAACAGGCGGGCGAGAGTGGTAAGAAAAATGTCACTTATGAAATCGAAATGAAGAACGGTGTGGAGGTGAGTCGTAAGGAAATTGCTAGCGTTGTAACAAAAGAGCCAAAGAAGCAGATTGAGATTGTGGGGACGAAAGTTAGTTTACCTTCTGGATCTCATTCGGATTGGATGTCTGCGGCTGGCATTAGCCCTGATGATTATGGCTACGTGAACTTCATTTTTACGAAAGAGTCAACTTGGCGAACGACGGCTAGGAATGGGCAATATGCTGGGCTCGGTCAGACGAATATAAATAAGCTTTCTCGGGCTTGCCCAAATTGGCAAAGTGATCCAGTTTGTCAGATTAGAGTTTTCAATAATTATGCCGTAAGTAGATATGGTAGTTGGGCTGGGGCTTACAATGCATGGAATCGCCAAAAATGGTGGTAGACTAATGCTGGTGGCGTAAGTTGGCTGTAGTCTATAGATAAAAAGTGCTTAATTTGGTATAATTTATTTGACTAGGTTTACAAGTCATTATATGATTATGCGCGCAAAAGGTTTATTTTTTGGAAAAATTATTGGATTGGCTGTGTTGGTTGCGATTGCGACTCCAATGATTTCGTTTGCTGACGGAAAGACTTCTGGTGAGCATTTGGTTCGTATTTATGATCGCGGCGAGGAAAAGACGATTATCACAAACGCATTGACCGTTCGGCAAGCCTTGCGTGCAGCTAAGATTACGATTGACGAAAAGATTGACGCGGTTGAGCCAAATATTGATATGGAACTGACGGGCGCAAAATACCAGGTCAATATTTTCCGCGCTCGTCCAATAACAATCGTCGATGGAAATAAACGCCTGAAGGTAACTACCGCCGAGCAGACGCCGGCTTTGATTGCGAAGGCTGCTGGGCTGACTTTATATCGCGAAGATAAGACGCATTTTACAAATTCTGACGATCTTTTGGTGAACGGCGTGGGTCTGGTGATGAAGATTGAGCGATCAAAACAGCGAACGATTACCGAAGAAGTTGATGTTAATTTTGAGATTGAGCAGATTAAGGACGATTCTCAGCCGATTGGATTTAAGAGTGTAAAACAACTTGGAGAAAAGGGTGTGCGGAAGGTGACTTATCAGGTTGAGGTAGAGAACGAGCGCGAGATTAGTCGTAAGGAAGTTGCTAGCGAAATCACAAAGCAGTCAAAGAAGCAGATTGAAATAATTGGCACGAAGCCTAAAAATCCATTGACGAAAAGTAAGGGCGCGCAGATATTTACCGACTCTAAGGGCGTGGCGCATCGTGAAACGTATTATGATTTGCCGATGAATATTGTGATAAAAGCTTGTGGTAGCGGCGGTACTTATACGGTGCGGGCGGACGGCGCGAAGGTCGATAAGGATGGCTATATTTTGGTGGCGGCTAATTATGGTAATTATCCGCGATGTTCGGTGGTTGAGACCAGTATGGGTCCAGGTAAGGTTTACGATACTGGTGGATTTGCAGCCAAACATCCGCACGGATTCGACTTAGCGACCGACTGGACGAATGGAGATGGGCGCTAAATGGCTTCTTCCCATGGACCAAAAAAATCGCTCGGACAGCACTGGCTGAAAGATCCGGAGATTTTGGCGGATATTGCTGAAGCGGCCGAATTGACGGGTGATGATGTTGTGCTGGAGATCGGACCAGGGCTGGGTACTTTGACTAGTCGTTTATTGGCTCGGGCTAATTCGGTGACCGCTGTGGAATTTGACGCAGATTTGGCGCGAAAATTACCAGGGCAATTTCCTGGTAAGAAATTAACTGTCGTAAATCAGGATATATTGCAATTTGATCTGAATCAATTGCCAAAAAATTACAAAGTCGTATCTAACGTCCCATATTACATTACCAGCAAAATTGTTGAAAAATTGATGACTGCGGAAAATAAACCGAGCATTGCGGTGCTGTTGGTGCAAAAAGAAGTTGCCGAGCGAATTGCGGCGGGGGCTGGAAATATGAGTGTTCTGTCTGTGAGTGTTCAGATTTTTGCCGAAGCGGAGTTGGATATTGAAGTTCCGAGGCAGTTTTTTACGCCACCGCCAAAAGTTGACT
>UNSR01000049.1:0-4855 GCA_900557595.1 Candidatus Saccharimonadota bacterium
ACCAATTCCCTCAATTTTCACACCCAACTTCTTCAAGAAGAAGCAGACGTCTTGAACCATGTAATTTGGGCTAGCATTACGGATGATGGTAGTGTTTGGCGACAACGCCGCAGCCATAATTATATTTTCCGTCACCGTATCGCCGCGCTCCGTCAGCAAAATCGTTCGATCGCCAGAATTGACATCAGTTTTTGCGTGATAATAATCAGTTTCCGCCGTAACGTTCATTCCAAAATGCCTCAAACCACTAAGGTGTGGCTCGACCGTGCGCTTGCCTAAATTACAGCCGCCAGCAAACGGCAATTTGAAATCGTCATATTGATGTAGTAGCGGACCAAGGAACATAATTACCGTCCTAGTTCTCTTCGCCGCAGCAATATCCATATCTTCAAGCTTCAAGCGTGCTGGCGGCACGATCTCAAGATCACTGCCGTCCAACCAGCGAGTTTTAACACCAATCGAGTTCAGAACCTCGATAATTCGGTTAACCTCCTCAATTCGCGCTACTTTCCTAAGCGTCGTCTTCCCCTTATTCAACAAACTTGCACAGAGAAGACCTACTGCAGCGTTTTTACTAGTCTTAACTTGTATCTCACCAGACAATTTTTTGCCGCCAGTTACCTTAAAATTCATTTTTCCGGAATGATTTACGGTTACAATATTGTTATTAAGCACTTCACTAATTCGAGCAATCATCTCAATACTAATATTCTGGCCCCCGTTTTCAATGCGATTAATAGCACTCTGAGACGTACCAATTGCTTCAGCCAACTGAGTCTGTGTTAAACCTTGTTTTTGACGATTTTCAGCGATTAAATTGCCGATTTTTTGAAGATACTTGTCTTTTATCATGCGTAAATTATATCACTAATGATATACATAAGCAATGATATAATAAGTATTAATGGAGGTTTAGTCATGAAAGACAAGCAAATTGAAGAACTTATAAAAGCAGAAAAAAAGCGTCAAACGGACGGCCTGGAACTGATTCCTAGCGAGAATTACGTTTCATCAGATGTGCTTCAGGCGCTCGGTAGTGTTTTCACTAATAAATATTCAGAAGGCTACCCTGGTCGACGTTATTACGGCGGACAAGAAAACACTGATCAAGTCGAGCAGCTGGCAATTGACCGCGCTAAGAAACTTTTCAAAGCCGACCACGCTAACGTCCAGCCACATTCTGGAGCGCAAGCTAATGAGGCGGTTTATTACGCTTGGTGCAAACCTGGTGACACTATTCTGGCTATGGATTTGGCGCACGGCGGACATCTTACTCACGGCGCCCCAGTTACTCGTAGCGCCAGAGAATACAATTTCATTCGATACGGCATAAAAAATATCGACACTGGCGAAATTGACTATGAAGAAATTCGTCAATTGGCACTTAAACACAAACCAAAGATCATTTTGGCGGGATTTTCGGCATATCCACGAGAGTTAGATTACGAAAAATTTGCCGAAATTGGCAATGAGGTCGGCGCTATGCTAATGGCGGATATGAGCCACATCGCAGGGCTAATTGTTAGTGGCGTTGCTAAAAACCCGTTCGACTATGGCTTTCATGTAATTACCACAACAACTCATAAAACTCTGCGTGGACCACGAGGCGGGCTGATTCTTAGTCGAGGAATAGTTGGCAATCCATTGAAAAAACCAGAGAAAACTCTCGAGAATTTACCTACGTTGATTGATCGAGCGGTATTCCCTGGCACGCAAGGCGGACCGCACATGCACACCATCGCTGCAAAAGCCGTAGCGTTTGGTGAAGCCTTACAGCCAGAATTCAAAGATTACGCCGAGCAAATTGTCAAAAACGCGAAAAGACTGGCGGAAGAGTTGCAAAAACGCGGCTTTAAGCTAGTAACTGGCGGCACCAGCAACCATTTGATTCTGGCAGACATTCACAGCAGCTTCGGCATTGACGGCAAGGAAGCGGAAATCGCCATGGATAAAATCGGTCTGACGCTAAATGCCAATGCAATTCCAGACGACCCTCTGCCAAGATTTAGACCAAGCGGCATTCGCTTAGGTACGCCAGCCGTCACAACGCGAGGCGCCAAAGAAGATGACATGGAAAAAATCGCGGAATGGATGAGGCGGTCAATAGATAATCGCGATAATGACGAGGTGCTAGCTGAACTCCGTAAAGAAGTCGTAGAATTCTGCCATACTCTACGCGATATTTAATGTAAACCCGCGCATAAAAAACTCCGGTATAATGCCGGAGTTTTTTATTTATATACGTAGCCGATTAACAGCCAATACCAACTACGCGAGTCTCGACACTATTCTTACTGTAGTCGTAGAATTTAATCTTTGCGCCTGTTGGATTGCCAGTACTAGCAGCAGGACACTTCTCATACTCAACTGTCGTGGTTGGAGTGTCTGAGGCAAAAGAAGTGCCAGAAGCTAACTGAGTGACATTGGCTGGAGCAATGTAGTAAGACTTCTTTGTATCAGCACCAGTCAAATCTGAGATTTGAGATGGGTATTTACCCTCTTCAGTGTTGTACAGTTCAGCTTTCTTAGCAACTGAGTCAACTGTTGACTTAGCAGCTGATGTCTTTGCCTGGTTTTGCAAACCGTTGTATGCAACCAAAGAAACGACTGTCAAAATTGCGATGATCACGATAACGATCAAAAGCTCAACTAGTGTAAAACCTTGATTTTTGATATTCTTTGTAGTCACGATAATGTGCCCCCTAAATTGTTAGTTTGATTTGTAACTTGATAATACTACAACGTTTTTAAAAGCGCAAGCGTTTTTTAATATATATATCTATTCTGCACTGGACGCAAGAATAAAGATTCCGTTGGGCTGAACCTATTATTTTCACTACCTGAAGTTCCGTCACCAATCTGCCCATTATCATTCAATCCCCAACAGTAAGAGCGCTTGTCCGACATAATTGCACAGCCGCGGTTTGCCCCAGCAGACAAACTCACTACACTCTCTGAAGCAGGAAGTCCATTTGGACCAACATTAACTGGCTGAGGAGTAAATGTATATTGAATATCTGTCCTATTCGCTCCAAGTTGACCCAATCTATTATCGCCCCAACAATAGACTTTCTTAGTACCAGCATCATTCATCAAGGCGCAAGAATGAGCAATGCCAACCTCAACCTGCAGCGCCACTCCAGGCAAACCACCGACCAACCTCGGCTCAATATGCTTTTTAGGAGTGCCACTCCCCGGAGATCCAGCCTGTCCACGCCCAGCGCCACCCCAGCAGTACACCCTACCCGCAGCAATAGCGCAGGTGTGGGTTACATAATCAGGAGAGCCTGACCAAGTGTATCCATCTTGAGATATATCAGTAACATCCTCCAAGTCCTTAACTCTGGTGGCATTACCATAGCTGCTATAATGCGTCACACCAATACCCAACTGCCCATACCTAGCTTGCCCCCAACAGTAAGCTCTTTTTTCGGTGGTTATAACACACATAGTTTGTGAACGAGATCCGCCAGTTGATAACTTAGTAGCAGAATAATTATTAGGAAGCCTGTCGGGGCCGCCCGAATTAATACGCACTGGCGTTGCGCTGGACTTAGGGCTGCCGGGGCTCCCGTAACCCAATTGACCCATAGTATTACTACCCCAACAATACACCTTTCCTGCAGCAATAGCACACGAAACATCGCCGGTCCCTCCAATTGCACTGATATTATTTCCAGCAAAATCTGCAGCTAGCGCGCCAGTAGGCGGTTTAACCTCGACTGGAACACTAGAATATTTGCCGTCGCCAAATTCTCCATTACCTAGTTGTCCAAATTGATTATTACCCCAACAATATATCTTCCTGACAGAACTAAATTCAGTCAATACACAGCTATGAAATTGTGCCGCAAATATATCAATAATTTTCCCATTTCTCATATCGCCCACAGAACGCACCTTTACGGGGACATTAGAACTAACAGTAGTTCCGTCGCCCAATTGACCCATAGTATATTCATTACTTTCATACTTGTCATTATTGCCCCAACACCAAACATTATTCGACAATATAGCGCACGTACGATAAGTGCCGCTTACTGTACGCGTCGCATCAATATCGGCTGGCCAAGTAACTGATTTTTTTACAACAGCAGCATAAGTCTTAAGAACCACACCACTCCCATTTGTTATTTCAACGCGACCAATAGATGAGATTTGAGCGGTAGCAGCCGACAGAGCCGTGCTTCTAGTCGAAGCCTCCAAATCACCGACCTCAAAAGTCGTCCTAAATTTATTACCTTCATCAAATACATATTTCTCATAACTCGGATTTACAGCCCCCTTACAATTAGTTTCCGGGCGAAGCGGACCAATTCCACCAGGAACCGAACCCCATGATTGCTCAGCTCCATTGGCGTCCAAGCAGGCGTTAGCATACGCCGTACCCGCCTCACCAGCCTCTTGAGCTAACTTGTAATAATACTCTTCCTGAGAGTAGACGTATGACTGAGTCACAACCCTCATAGCTCCAGCCAAAAGAGCCAATATGAAAGTACTCATAAGTACAATTAACACCAAAGAATAGCCGTTTTTCTGTCGAATCATAAGTTATTTATCTTTCGTATCATTAATGTTTGAGAATCGGAAACTTGTTTACTTGGCGATTGTATTGTTAAAGTAACCTCTACATTATCCGCGCCATCAAGAGCTTTCTTATCGCTATCTGGAGCATCACTATTTTTACTTATCAACGTCTTTCCATCATAATAATTAATCTTAAACTCCGAAACTCCAGTCGCCAAAATCGAATCTTCACGAAGCTTCATGGCTCGATCTTTAAACTTATCAGCATCCGTAACATTCATACAAAAGTAACCCGCGGCAGACCCTGAATATGGCGCTGGAGGATAAC
>UNSR01000050.1:0-4733 GCA_900557595.1 Candidatus Saccharimonadota bacterium
CGATTGACCTTGTGCAAAATAGTTTTCAGGAAATTCTGGACAATCCGCACGTGGTTTTCATAGCAAGTCTGGCGCAAGTTCAGAAAATATTCCGCGCAATTTTTTATCCAAAAATGATTACATTCAGCATTCAATTGTCGCAACTCGTCGAAGCGCTTCACAAATTCACCATCACATATCCCGTAACAATTTGCGTTTTTCATGCCGACAATTTAATAATCGCCCACAGCGGAGAAGTTGTCACCCAAAAATGGGACGCACCAATGGCAATTTGGCGGGGAACCGTCGGCGCCCGCGCCGCAAGCTACTTGATTTGGTCGCCGAAAGCGCCGCTAGCAGCAATCAGCACCGCTATCTGCAAAATGTAGCTTCTTATAAATATCTACTTGACATTACGTACAATTAGTTGTATTATACTAACAAGCTTTCGCTCGTGACTTGTCAAAGGGCGAAAGTAGCCCTTAGTCGTGAGTGAAGCACTTCTTAAGGAGTGATTTTATCATGCGAATTGGATCTCTGTTCGTCATTGCCGTAGCGGTTATGACAATCGTCATAACTCCCGCCTTGATCGGGGCGGTGGTCGGGGTGCTGATCGCACTCACACTCTCAGTGAACCCCATCCCCGCAGCGCTCATTGGAGCGCTAGGTGGATTCTGCTCTGGGCTCGCATTCTTGCTGAATGCAGGGCTGAATGGGGAAGAAAAGGGGCTGTAAAGCCCGCAGAAAACAGCTTGCCTGGAAGGCTATGAAAAGCCTCGGTAGCGCCTTTCTGCGGGCTGTTTTCTTTGCATAAAAAAATCGCCCAAAATGGACGATTATCACCTGAAGCTGCCTCTGGTACCGCGGGCCGGACTTGAACCGGCACGAGCTATTGCTCACCAGATTTTGAGTCTAGCGCGTCTACCAATTCCGCCACCGCGGCACAAGAGAACGCTCCAAGCTACCGTATGATTGTAGCACAACTAACAATTTCTCACAAGCACGACTTTTATTTGATATCAATTTGACGTATAATAAAAGGAGTTATGTATCCGACGGATGATCAATCAAACGGTCGAGTGGGCATGCCGGTATCAGATCAGCGCCGATCTCTCACGCCGCCAACTCGCGACTCAGCAGCCTCACGAAATGCCGCTGCTGATGTTATTCGTGGGCAGCTTGACGCTATTTATTCCAGAACAGAAGAGCAAAATTCTGCGCCAGAAAAAACTCAGCCGCAACCATTTTCCGCTCAATTACAATCAAAGCCCGAAGTCCGATCAGAACAGCCCAAGACACAAATAGTCAAACCTCAGCAAGCTTCAACAACGCCACAGCCAGAGCCGAAAAAAGACACCGTAAATCACACTATGCGGACGACGCCAATTGCCCAAACCCAGATTCAGCCAAAGCCACAAATTAGCAATTCCGCTCCCGCAAACCAAACCGCTCAAACTCAAAATTCAACCGTCCACACTCAAGTTTCGGCCGACCAATGGAAGCAATACCACAGTGCTTGGCAGAAATATTATCAGATGTATTATGAGCGTTACTACGCGGGCGACATCGCGGCAAAAAACCGTGAAATTTCTCGATTGACGAAGGAAAGTCAGAATATCACGCCAGTAGTCAGCGCAGACGAGCCTCTGGACCCACAAAAAGCAGCCATAAAAGAACTCCGCAGTCAAATTCAGCAAAAGGTTCGTGACTCCGCAAATAAAGTGAAAAAATCTCGGCATTTTGTTCCGGCGATTGCTGGATTGTCGGTGCTATTAGTCTTCATGTTTTTGCAATATAACCGTATTATTTTCGGCGCAGTCGCAGCCTATACAACACCTGGCGCAATTAACCCGCAAAACATCATCGTTGACGCCTCCACCGACGTAACTGTCGGACCCGAGCCTAGGATTATTATTCCAAAGATTAACGTTGACGCGCCAGTTATTTACGGTGCCGCTAGCGACACGAAATCGCAATCAAAAGCCATGGAGAAGGGAGTAGCTCACTTTTCAATTCCTGGCGCCAGCGCCGTGCCAGGCGAAGTCGGAAATGCCGTATTTGCCGCTCACTCCAGTAACGACGCCTTTGCCGGTGGCGATTATAAATTCGTCTTCGCCCAGAATGAAAAGTTGGTCAAGGGCGATATTATTTACATGAATTACAACGGGAAACGCTACACTTATAAAATAACATCAACAGAAGTTGTTATGCCAACTGAGGTCTCAAAAGTTCAGATTAACACAGATAAGCCAATGCTTACACTTGTAAGTTGCGTGCCTTTGGGAACCGCAGAGAAACGACTTCTTATCTTTGCGGAACAAATCAGCCCAGACCCAAGCAAAGCCACTGCGACTTCAGAATCCAGCTCAAATCAGCAGCAAAGCAACAACTCAAATATTCCAGGAAAACCCGAGCCGACTTTGCTTGAGAAATTATTCGGCGGTCGATAAACTAGCTATTTAATTAAATAGCCCGATTGAACCATTGTCCATATTCATTTTACTCAGGACAATTTTTCCAGAAGCGTTGGTCGTCAATCCGTAAACGTATCGCTGGTTCGAGGACAAAACAGAGTCCAAACCAGGCTTAACGCTTATCAACGTATGAGCGTTCGTGCCGTCAAATTCGCGAATCTCCATTTTTCCCGACGCAGAAACGCTACGAATATAGAAGTTATCAAGCCACTTCACTTCCTGTGCCATACCGATATTAAACGCGCTCGACAATTCTTTACGCTCCAAGTCATAAGTCTGCAATATCGCGCCGCTTTGCGCCACGACAAATCGCCCAGCATTGTCCATTGTTATGTCCGTAATCGCATTATCAGTCTTAATAATCTTTGCTGTTTTTAAGAACTCTTTTTGGCGGTCCTTAGAATCTGAAATTTCGCCTCTGTAAATTGTCATATTTTTACCATCAGTCAAAACCACGGTGTCTTTATTAAAATAGCGAGAAATTCGAATTACTGGGGTAGAATTAGTAGCAAAAGTACCAATCACAAACGGCTCTTTCCAATCTCGCTTCCAAATTCCCGCCACTTTTTTACCGTCAACAACAGCCAGGTAGGACAAACGATCGTCGCCGTAAAGCTTGAAAGATTCGACGCCAACTAAAATTGGACTGGAAATTGTCGAGCTATCAAGGTCAACTCGCCTCAATTCGCCAGTTTCCTGCAAAGCGTAAACCGTGTGCGCGCCAGTTCCCGCAAAGCCAATTTGCTTAATTCCAAAACCAGTCATCGCTGTTACGTCAATAATTTTCTCTGGATTTTCTCTATCAAAAACCAACCACTGCACGCCCGTAGTGTTGTTTTCCGCTGAATACGAATGCTTCACTAGCGCGTAACGGGAGTCGCGGTCCCACTCCGACACGGTAAACGTATGATTGTCGGAAGACAGGGAATAGCCAGCCAAAACGCTCGTGCTTAATGCATGCTCCGTGAACTTTTCCTTATCTTTGTTCGTGTCGCGAATGTCGCCAATTGTCAAAATCGGAGTTTTATCCTTAACACCAAATCCCATCAAGAAATTACCAGCCGGCGACAGAGAAACAGATTGCAATGAGTCAAACGTTTTTACCTCGGTGGTTTCGCGTTTCGTCGGAATTAATCTGGCGTAATTCAGATTCGTAACGGTATCAGATTTAATATTCAACGTTTTTTGCCATGGTTCGTATTTATCCAATTTCATCGAAAAAGTGTGTTTGCCAGGAAGAACGGTGCTTTTCGTCGGAGTGCGGCGCAGCTCCATATCGTCAGCATAAACCAGCGCCCCGCCAGGATGTGATTCATATTGGACAAGTCCAGTTTGTTGCAATTCTTTCGTATTTGGATCAAACGTATAGCCGAGCATTCTAAACGTCAAAAACGTAAGAAGAATTATAAGTGATAATGTCATCAGCGTGTACACAAAGGTCCGCCGCGCGAGCTCTTTAGTGCGATTCTTTTTCTGGTACATAATTACGAAAATTATAACATATTTTTACACTTGAAAAAACCTTAGGCGATTTGTAATATAATATACAGGAATAAACATTAGGGGGATCAATGGCAAGTAAAAACTACGTGGTTATCAATGGACGAGCTTACAATACTATTACCGGAATGGTAATGGACGATATTAAGATTGAAAAATCTGAAATAGAAAAAGAACAATCAATCAGTAAGCGTGGTACATCTGTATCAAATATTCACGCCGCACACGTTCAGAAATCCAGCACATTGAATCGTCGGCACGTTAAAATGCCGCAGCGTACGCCATTGGCTGCCAAACCCCAGAAGGCTCGCGTCGACGTGAAACAGCATATCGCTGTGAAGAAGTTTTCTACGCCAGTTGTCAGCAAGCCAGCTCCTCAGAAAATTGCTATTAACCGCCCAGCCGAAACTCATCCCGTTACTCGTCGCGCTCAACAAAGACCTCTTAGCGTTGATACTAAATTGCGAAAAGAGCGCCAGCCTCTGGCTATGAATAACAATCCGCTTGTCGCCGTCGCTCCGCAAAAAATAGAAAAACCAGTCGCAAAAACCGCTCATCAATTGAAAAACGAAGCGATCGAAAAAGCCTTGTCGAATGAAATTATCAGCAATAAAAAAGCACGTCGACGCCAGAAAAAGGGCGGTGCCTTGCGTTGGTTGAATACGTTTTCCGTGGGATTTGCGGTGATGCTACTCGGTGGCTATTTAACATATCTGAGTATGCCAAATATCTCCATAAAAATGGCAGCCGTTCAATCAGGAATTGATGCCAAATATCCAG
>UNSR01000051.1:0-4707 GCA_900557595.1 Candidatus Saccharimonadota bacterium
ATTGATATAGGAATATTCCAGATTAAGTCGCTTTGACTCGGCGGCTTTTTGTGAAACGAGTAATTCATAGCGTTTTTTCGCCTCGGCAATAAGATTAGGGTCACGAATAGTCTTATAAAACCCATCGACATTTGATGGTGCGTTAGTGACACTTACGATGTAGCGACTAGTCAACCCCTCTTTACGAAACGAATCAATACCACGAAAGAGACCATTAGCAATCAGGGAAGCTGAAATAAGGACACCGAACAACATACTCGCCAACAATACCGTAATAAATGTACGTATTTTACGAGCACGTAATTTTGTATAAGTCAACAGTATTATATCGGCTAGCCTAATCACACAATCTCCCATCTTTTAGGGCAATGACACGATCAGCCTGAGCGGCAATTTCATTATCGTGCGTAGCAATAATAATCGTTGCATGATATTGCTCTCGAATTTGCTGGAATAGACTAATAATATCGCGACTATTGGCAGAATCCAGATTGCCAGTTGGCTCATCTGCCAGAATAATAGCCGGCCTATTGAGTAAGGCTCTAGCAATAGCAGCGCGCTGAATCTGCCCACCGGAAAGTTCATGAGGGTGGTGATTTAGTCGATCATACAGACCAACTTGTCGAGCTAATGATTCAATACGTAGCTTGCGCTCCGCCCGCCTCATGCGCTGAGGCATTGAAGCGACTTCAATATTACGGCGCAACGTCAAAAAAGGCTGCAGATAAAACGACTGGAAAACAAATCCAATTGTCTGGTTGCGAAACTTAGACAGTTGATGGTCATTCATACTGGAAACGTTTTTCCCTCCTACAACAATCTCACCAGACGTAGGCTTATCTAGTCCACCGAGTAAATGCAGTAAAGTGCTTTTACCACTGCCGCTTGGACCAACAAGAGCCACAAATTCGCCTTCGTGAATGTCTACTGAAACATCATCGATAGCTCTAATTATTTGCTTGCCAACTTTATACTTCTTGATTACATTCGTAGCCCTGATAGCGATCGGTCTGGAATCAAGGTTATCAATCTTATCAGCCTGCGCAACTAGAATACCCGTATTATTACATTCCATATAAAATTACCATTAGCGTTATTATAGCCGATAGCTATTCGTACGGTCAACATAGCCGCATAAACTAGCCTCCACCTCCCCTTAATGCTAGAATATAAAATATTATGCCAGAAATAGATAAGTATATTATTTCAAAAATTTTGTTCTTTATTTTCGGGTCAACCACTGTAATTATTTTCTTTTTATTCTATACGGGAGCATTTGTAAATATCGTTGGATCCATAGAAGCCGCAATTACGATATATTGTATAGACACCGCCCTGCTGATACCCGTAACAATCTGGTATGCAATCGAGCGCTCACATAAACCGAAATATAAGGAGAGCGATATACTTGAAGCCTATTCTGAAATGATGTCTCGGACTGACGATGAATCCGCCGCCAAAGAAGCTACAAAGCGACAATGAAAAAACTCGCCACAATAAGCGAGCTATTCCAAACAATCTTTATGGTGACCTTACCGGGAATCGAACCCGGATTGCCAGGATGAAAACCTGGTGTCCTAACCGTTAGACGATAAGGCCACGACTTCAAATATCATAACAAATTATCGTCGAATTGTCTATAGCAAATCAGCCACTTCTCCGCCGTTATCTATTAATGTATAATATTTCCATGACAAAGCAGAAGAAAAAGCGCAATAAAAAATATTCCGGAATGGACGCGGCACCTCAGCGACCAAAAGTAACAAGGATTACAGCAACGAATCGCTCCAAATTATCTCAATGGTTTTTCGATCGGAAAAAGCTCATTCGCACCATTGGTATGGCGGTACTCGTTGTAGTTGCCTTAATCATTGTTATTTCTGGAATATTAAGCTTATTCCGTTAGCGAGCTGGCAATTTAAACCCAAAAGTACTACCTTTTCCTTCTTCTGATTCAAAGATCATTTCGCCGTCGTGCGACAAAATAACTTTCCTCGCCAAAAATAAGCCAACTCCAGTGCCGTCTGGTCGCTTTTTTCTGGCATTTGTGCCGCGGAAGAATTTGCCAAACAAATTTGCTTGCTCTGATTTTGGCACACCAATTCCCGAATCTTTCACCGTAAACTCAATTGCGCCATTACTATTTTTCAGAGAAATTATTACCTTTTTGTGCGGATTTGAATAGTAAATAGCATTGTCGATCATATTCAGCATAACTTGACGAATCTTCTCAGAATCAGCTGTAATCAATGGAACTTTTTTATCAATCTTTAGGTCCATTTCTACAGATCTCTGATCCGCCACAACCTTAAGCAAAGCAACTTCATCCCGAAGAATTTGAGCAACGTCTGTCTCCTGTTTATCAATGTTAAATTTACCAGTCTGAAGCCTAGAAACATTAAGAAAGTCGTTTATCAGCCTCACTATACGCTCACTCGAAGAAAACGCCTCTCTAAGAACCGCACGCTGCGTCGGCGTAATCTTTCCCAAATCGCCCTCCAACATCATATCCAGATAACCTTTAATACTAGTCAACGGCGTTCTTAACTGATGTGATGCCATAGAAATAAATTCGTTCTTCGCCTCATCCAGTCGCTGAAGCTGTCGATTACTGAACCTCAACTCTTTCGTCGCCTCGTCAATTTTACGCTGCAAACTCTTATTCAGCTCATTAATTTCTTCCAATGACAAAGAATTTCGAATCGACACTGCCAGTTCCCCAGCAATCGACTCCAGCATTTCAATATCGCGAGAACTATAGCCTAAACTCTTATGTTCGCCCAGAAATAGAATTCCCGTTTCTTGATTTTGATGCAGCAGTGGCATAACAATTTT
Source organism: Candidatus Saccharimonadota bacterium (assembly GCA_900557595.1). Classification (GTDB taxonomy): domain Bacteria; phylum Patescibacteriota; class Saccharimonadia; order Saccharimonadales; family Saccharimonadaceae; genus Nanosynbacter. The sequence goes on from UNSR01000051.1 coordinate 2,836, forward strand.
CGTGCGATGAATATCCAAAAGTTTCTTCAGTTCTGGATCCTTTACTTGATTTGCCAAAATAACTTCCGGAAAACTACAATTCTTATAATAGTAATCCATAATCTTGCGAACATCTTCCTCGACAACAGATATTCGTCGCCGACCCGCCCGACCGTATATTCCTTTTTCTGGAATACAAAACGCCACTTTTTCCGCCTTAAGAGAAGTCGCGATATAATTGCCAACACGTCGAGTTAGCAATTGCAGGTCCGCCGTATAGGTTAATATCTTGCTAATCTCACGCGTAAACGTATCAGCGTCATATTCTCCGTAGTAAAAAACCCTATCAGTAAATTTATCAAAGATTTTCTTCACTGGTTGATATACGACAGCCAAAACCATAGCCAAAATCATGTTCATGAGATTTACGTGACTATCAACCGTCAGGCTGCGTTGGAAGACCAGAATTGAAATGACATATGCAGAAATCACGTAAACGACAGCTAGTGCGATCAATAGCAACATATACGAAACACTTCGAGCCACCGCCATTTTTACGTCCATCAATCGGTATCTGACAATGCTATACATAATTGCAAACAAGAAAATAATCGTAGCAATTGGACCAATCCATATATATCGATAATCACCAAGCGCCGGAAGGAACAAATCTACTATAAAGCCAGGAATGCTACATATCAACAGGCCAATCATATAAATCGCGACTTGCTTGCGTCGAACAGGATCTGATTTGCGCCACGCTATATAACCAAAACACATAGAAATTAAGAAGAATACCGAGAAAAAAGTTGCAAAAATAACATAGTTGACTGCATGAATCGGAATTCGAGAAAAATCTACTGGCGTGACGATTTCTGATGTATTGATAATAAACTCAGGAACCAAAATAATATATAGCGAAAAAATCGTTATTAGTATACTAGACGCGCAGATAAAACTCTTCGTTGATTTTGTCGATGGAAGGAATGACTTTGTAGTAAAAATAGCCAACGCAGGACAAAAAACAGCCGAAGCGACATAAAACCATCTGGATGCAGTGTCCAATGCTACTTCATTGTCCGCCAGAGAAAACACCTCAAGTCCAGCCGACCAAACAGCCAAACATAAACAAACCAAGAAAAACCAATACTTTGCATCATGACGACGCTTCGACTTTTTAAGTACGAGCACGCCCAAAATTAGCGCCATCAACGCAACCAATCCTAGCACTAATGCTCGTATCATCATACTAATGCTTATTATAGCATTTTATTCTACTTTTCAATCGCAAAAACTGTGTAAACGCCGCTCGCAGTAACCGTAGCTTCAATAGATTCTTTTGGTATGCCAGATTTTTGGAGCAGCTTAAAACCTTCTTTAATTGAACGCATCCTAACTTTTGGAACCCACCCCATTAGTCCATGCAAAAATTCTTTTTGTGGGCGATTTACGTTCATATTACCAGTGATCATTAGTCCACCGGTTCGTAAAAATTTCAATGATTCTCGTGTCAATTGTTTATAAACACCGTCTGGCAAATATTCTCGCAAGCCAGAATCTTCCGCGATATCTAGCTTACGATTTCCCAAAACTCCCTCCAAACTCAAAGGCTTGCCAAGCTTACTGAATAATCGCTCGCAATGAACTTCAACCTTATCTTCCAAATTCCATTTCTTCGCCAGGCTTTGTGCTGCCGCTAGAGACAACGGATCTTGATCTAGCAGGATAACCGTTGGCGCCTCGCCCGTTTCATCCTTAAGTTTTTTCAGCATCTTCAAAGCATTCCGCCTGACAGGTTTCACAGTTTTTTCCGTATTTGCAGCGATAGCAGTCAGGAGCCTGTACACGTTCCCACGCCGGCGTTGACCGCCGATCAGCTTGCGGCCGCCGCCC
>UNSR01000052.1:0-4543 GCA_900557595.1 Candidatus Saccharimonadota bacterium
TAAGCTGGATGGCTTTTGGGAGTTCAGGCTGGTCAAGAATGCGCGTGCGTTTTCTGACAATTTTTCAGCGCCGAATGACACCTTGCCGATTGACAAGTGAACGATGGCTTGCTTATCAACACGATATTCAACTTTTCCGGCTTTCGCTTCAGAAACGGCTTTAGCGACGTCAGTAGCGACAGTGCCGGACTTTGGATTTGGCATCAAACCGCGTGGGCCAAGCAAACGTGCGTATTTACCAAGCTTTGGCATGTACTGTGGAGTTGCAACCAAAATGTCGAAGTTCAATTCTTCCTTGTCCAATTGGCTTAGGAATTCTTCGTCACCGATGATGTCAGCGCCAGCTTTTTTAGCGGCAGCGTGTTCTGATTCTGGTGCAAAAACTGCTACGCGAACATCCTTACCTGTACCGTGTGGCAATGCTACGGTTGAGCGAATGTTTTGGTCGGCTTGGCGTGGGTCAACGCCTAGGCGGATGTGGATTTCAACGCTAGCGTCGAACTTGACTGGGCTGGTTTCAGTAGCCAATTTCAAAGCTTCATCTAAGCTGTACAATTTGTTCTTTTCAACGTTTTTTGCAGCGTCTTGATATTTCTTACCGCGACGCTCCAAGCGTGGACGAGTAACTGGCTTTGGACCCTTCTTTACGTGAGCTTCGACGTCGTCTGATTGTGGAGTAGTGTCGCCAGCTTCCTTGCGAGCTTCCTTCTCTGCTTTTTCAGCGGCTTCGTCTAGAGCTTTTTGGCTGCGTTTGCCAGATTTAGCGACGGTAGCTTCGCGCTCAGCAACAACGTCTTTGTCTTTGTTGTCGTGAGATTTGCTTGCGTCTGTAGCTTCTGCAATTGCTGCTTCGATTTCAGCGATTGTATTTTTTTCGCTGACTGATAGTTTTAATTCTGCTGCTTTTTCTAGCAACTCGGCTTTCTTTGCCATAAAAATCCTTTCTGTGGTACGAACGGCAATTTGTCATTTTAACAAATCAGCCTCCCAACATTGATTGATAATGTTGAAATTATACCATATTTTTAGAGATTGAGGCAAATGTTTGATAAAATAGTAATTATGGATATAACAATTACAAACATACAAGCAAGGCAAATTTTAGATTCGCGTGGAAATCCGACGGTTGAGGCGGACGTGACTTTGAGCGACGGTTCGTTTGGGCGTGCGGCTGTTCCGTCTGGCGCAAGTACTGGCTCTTTCGAGGCTGTTGAGCTTCGGGACGGCGAGTTGGCGTTTGGCGGTAAAGGCGTGCTTCGTGCGGTTGAAAACGTAAATGGTGAAATTGCGCAGGCTTTGAAGGGTTCTAATCCGTTCGATCAGGCCGCAATTGATGAAAAAATGAAGAGTCTGGACGGTACGCCGAATAAGGCGCGTTTGGGTGCGAATGCTATTTTGGCGGTGTCGCTGGCTGTGGCGAAAGCTGCCGCTAAGTCGCGTGGCGTGGAGTTGTATCAATATGTCAATAGCTTGGCTGGAAATCCTACAATGTGCTTGCCGATGCCGATGATCAACGTGATGAACGGCGGTCAGCATGCGCTCGGTGCGACTGATTTTCAGGAATATATGATTATTCCAACTAGTGCGGCAACTTTCGCGGACGCAGTTCGAATGAGTGCGGAAGTTTTTCACGCGTTGGCAAAAATCCTGAAAGATGAAGGTTATCCTACGACGGTTGGCGATGAAGGCGGTTACGCTCCTCATGTCAGAAATGGTAATATGGAGCCTATTTTGTTGCTATCTCGCGCCATCGAGCAGGCTGGCTATAAATTAGGCGTGGACTTTGGTTTTGCGCTGGACGTTGCGGCGAGCGAACTTTATAAGGACGGCAAATATAACTTGGCGACTGAACACCGAATTCTGTCGGCTGATGAAATGATTCGTACATATAAAGCCCTGTTGGAACGCGTTCCTGTTCTCTCGATTGAAGATGGATTGAACGAAGAAGCTTGGGAAGATTGGGAGAAAATGACAGCTGATCTGGGCAATTTTGCGCAATTGGTTGGCGACGATCTTTTGGTGACGAACGTCGAGCGATTGAAGCGCGGAATTGAAGAAAAGGCTGGCAATGCGATCTTAATCAAGCCGAACCAAATTGGTACATTGACCGAAACGATTCAGGCTGTTTTGATGGCTAAGAACGCCGGCTGGAATACAGTGATGAGCCACCGCTCTGGTGAAACTGAAGATGTTACGATTTCTCATCTGGCGGTCGGTTTGGGCACGGGTCAAATTAAGACTGGCTCGATGTCGCGGTCAGAGCGAATTGCTAAGTACAACGAGTTACTGAGAATTGCGGAAAAGCGTCCAGATTTGGAGATTGCACATCCGTTTGTGAAGTAACTCGCGCAAAAAGACTTCCCCGTAATTCAGAGGAAGTCTTTTTTATTTGGCGATTATTCGACAACTATTCGAGGATTATCTTCTTAAAAACTCAATTTCCCCGCCCTCATTGATTCGGATAATTTGCGACGGTTGAGCATCGGCGACTTCTCCAGAATCGACATAAATCGGCACTAATTCGTGGAAATAATTTATCGCTTCGGTGACGTTCTTCGCCGGCTCTTCTCCTGATGGATTTGCGCTGGGTGCGACCAAAAGACCGACGGTTCGAATTAACTCTGCCAACGGAGATTCTGGCACGACTCTGAATGCCAATGTTCCGCCATTTCTCGGAAGGTGTGGTAGAAAATTAGGACTCACTTTGGTGATGATTGTTGTTGGTCTATTTTTGGAGATTTCTTGATATTTGCGTTTGATCGACGGCGCAAGATTAGGAATGTCATCAATACTCGCAACCAAAATAATAACGGGTTTATCCAAGGGGCGCCGCTTAACTTCGTATAATCTCTCAACGGCTTTTTTTGAATTAGCTACAGCTAATATTCCATAAATTGTGTCAGTTTTAGCAATTATCAATTGTTCATTTTTAAGAGCAGAGATTACGCTGTCATCTAAAATATTCTTCACAATCATTTATTACATCTTCCCATAAAATAACCCCGAGAAGTCCGGGGCTATTTGCTAAAAGTTCTGTAGATTAGTCGACGACTTCAACGCCCATTGAGCGTGCTGATCCGGCGATAACTTTCATTGCTCCTTCGATGTCGATTGCGTTCAATTGGTCTTTTTTCGCCTCAGCGATTTCTTGCAATTGTGCGCGAGTAATCTTACCAACCTTGTCTGAATGTGGCTTGCCGCTGCCCTTTTGGATTCCAGCTTTCTCACGAATCATATCGTCAACTGGTTGACCAAGTGAGTTCCAAGTAAATGTTCGGTCTTCGTAAACTTGAATGTGAACAATTACGTCCTTACCCATCATGTCTTTTGTAGCGTCATTGAATGGATTAATGAAATCCATCATGTTTAGCCCCCACTGACCAAGCGTTGATCCCACTGGAGGACCTGCTGTTGCTCGACCGGCTGGAATGCGTAATTTCAAATTACCAATAATTTTCTTTGCCATAGTTCTTCCTTATAGTTTGTAGTGCGTAACTCGAATATTATATCGAAAAATGCTTAAAATTGCAAGCTAAACTTTTTTAACCTGCAGGGCGTCCAACTCGACTGGAGTGTCGCGACCAAACATACTAACCATAACCTTCAAAGTGCCCTTAGATGCGTCAATTTCGCTCACGGCGCCATCAAAGCCCTTGAATGGACCGTCGATAATTGAAACAACTTCGCCTTCTGAGAAATCAATCTGATGCTTTGGCTCTTCAACGCCCATTCGCTTCTTAATCTTCGCAATTTCTTTTTCAGAAACTGGAGTTGGCGTAGTGTCGGCACCCACAAATCCTGTAACGCCCGGCGTGTTGCGGATGATGTACCAAGTTTCGTCGGTCAATTTCATCTCAACCAAGACATAGCCCTGGAAGATCTTAGCCTCAACAATTTTACGCTTACCGTTGCGAATCTGGATCTGCTTCTCCTTTGGTACGATAACGTCAAAAATCTTATCAGCCATATCGACGCCGTTGATTCGCTGGCGGATTGATTCGGCAACTTTTTCTTCGTAGCCAGAATAGGTATGAATTGCGTACCATTGCTTACTGTCGTCATATCGTTTTGAACTCATAATCTCTCCTCTATTTCAAAATTTGGTTAAAGCCCCAGTTGAATGCGGCGTCAAGTAATAAAATCAGAACGACAAACGCAAAGGTGAAGATAAGCACCGCCGCTGTCATTGCCCAAGTTGCTGAGCGGGTTGGCCAGCGAACTAGCTTCAACTCTTCCCAAGCGCCCTTGAAATATCCAATCAATCCACCTTTTTCGCCAGATTTTTTAGACGCTTTTGTGGTGATTTTTGTTGGTTTATTGATTTTTTTTGCTACAGCTTTTTCTTTTTTTGGCGCGTCGTCGGTAGCCTTGATTCGACGAACCGTAGTTTTGCTGCTTGCCTTGCCTTTCTGTGCCATATTTTCTCCCAATTTAAAAAGTCTGTTTTTCACAGACTGTCAATAGTCATTGTAATTCATCTAGTCCAAAAAAACAAGTTGACCGAATATTATTTGTCATTATTTTTAAACTCTTTCAGCTTGAA
>UNSR01000053.1:0-4521 GCA_900557595.1 Candidatus Saccharimonadota bacterium
CGGTATTCATCGGGCTTATTTTCTCTAATAAAAAATGGTGGTCTATTGGAATATCTATTGTCCTAACATTATTTATCGGTCATTATATGTGGCATATCGGCGGTAAAAATATTGCAGAATCGTCCTGGAATAATACAAATATAGCCATGAATCATATAAATGAAAATATCCAGAGTAGTGATGTTATTATTTCTGGCGAGATCTACACTTATTTTCATACTTCCTATTACAACCGCACAAATAAAGAAATTATACTCCTGAAGCCAAAAGAAGAGCTGGGCTGGGTTGGCGAATGGGGATTAATTAAAAAATTGAATACTCCAGAAATTAGTTCTTTAGAGTCAGTAAAAGCGCCGAGAATCTGGCTTATTCTTCGCGAAAAAACATATGACGAATATAAAAAACAAGTTCCGCCCTATTGGCAATTAAAGCAAGAATTCCATGATGGCGACTTGATTATTGGACTATACGAAAATAAAAAATAACTGGTTAAACGCCAGTTATTTTAATACACTGAATGATTTCAATTGGTCGGGGTGAAAGGACTCGAACCTTCGACCTCACGGTCCCAAACCGCGCGCGCTAGCCAACTGCGCCACACCCCGAAGATATCTCTATCATTCGCTCTGATCTATCTTAACATATATCGCTGAATAAGTACAGGAAAATCCCATAAAACTTAAAAGAGATCACTAAAAATACAACAGCTAAGCATTCACGGCTTCAATCTCAACCGACAGCACTTCTTTTTTGATTGGCAAAGATTGACCGGGCTCGAACGTATAAACCAGTAATTGACCAAATGGCATCTCTACATTCGCCATCTCGGCTTCTGGAACTTGGTCGAGATGTTTAATTAAAGCTCGAATAGAATTGCCGTGAGCCACCAATAAAATATTCTCACCATTCTGCAATTTCGGCAAAATCTCTTGCTCAAAATATGGAACAACCCGCGCATAAACATCTTTCAAAGTTTCGCCACCCGGCACTGGATAATCCCAACCGCGTCGAATACCATTAAAAGCCTCTTCGCCAATCTCCGCTTTAACTTCCCATTTATTTTTTCCAGTCAAATCGCCATAATCACGCTCATTTAACTCAGTTGCATGCGTTGTTGGTAGATTTTCGACTCCGCACCCCTCAAGTAGCGCAGCCAAAGTTTGTTGTGTGCGTTTTAATGATGAAGTGTAAGCTTCATTAAATGACAAGTCTTTCAACAAAGCGCCCAATCGCACTGTGTCATTATGACCTTTTTCCGTCAAATTAACATCCGTCCAGCCAGTCCACTTACCGAGCAGATTCCACTCGCTCTCACCGTGCCGACTGATAACTAATATTCCCATTATTTCCCTCCAATCATCGGCGCAAAAAATTCTACAACTTCTTTCTTCACGCCGTCATTATCAATAATTTTCGTATTTACGTAACCGAATTTATCAATTGCCCAAAATCTGATTGCCCAGAGCAGCGACATATCTTCAAAATCAACCTTATTTTTGGCAATAAATTTACTAGCCACAATTTCCGATTCCTGCAATTTTATCTCAGAAAAAGCATCGTTTTCTAACTTTGTAAAAAACACAAATTGATGCGTCAAAAACTCATCAGAATGACGCGAAGCAACCATGGCAAGTTTCAGATTCTTAGGATCGACTTGAATGTCGACTTCTTCTTTCACCTCGCGCACCGCCGCCTCCAGCGGAGATTCTCCAGTGTCAACAATGCCACCAGGCAGCGACCAATGGTCTTTATAACCAGCCTTGACGATCAATAGTTCGCCCTGCTCATTTTCAATTAACACCGCCGTACTGGAAAAACGCCTATCCAAACTTGCCAGCCAAGCTCGTCGCTCTTCATCTGTAAATTTCATTATTTAGCAAACTCAATTGCTCGCGTTTCGCGAATCACGTTAACCTTAATCGTGCCAGGATATTGCATTGTCGACTCAATTTTCGTCGCAATATCTCGTGCCAATTTAATCGCCGACAAATCATCAATTGTCTGAGGTCTCACAATTACACGAACTTCACGGCCGGCAGAAATCGCGTAAGCTTTATCAATCCCCTCAAAGCTGGTAGCGACATTTTCCAAATCGCGCATTCGCTCCGCAAAATTCTCAGCAGAAACGTTACGCGCACCTGGACGTGCAGCCGAAGCAGCGTCGCAAACTCGAACAATAATTGCCTCTGGAGTTGTCGCTTCGATATCATCGTGGTGTGCTTCGATTGCGTGAACAATTCTCTCGTCCATACCATATTTACGAGCCAATTCCGCCCCAATATGATGATGTTTACCCTCAATTTTATGCGACACAGCCTTACCAACATCATGAAGAAGTGTAGCAATTTTCGTAATGCGCACGTCCGCACCAATTTCCTCAGCAATCATCCCCGCAATTTGCGCCATCTCAGTCGAATGCTTCAAGACGTTCTGCCCAAAGCTGGTACGAAACTTCAGCTCACCAAGCAATAGCAGCATTTCCTTCGGAATTCCAACTACGCCAGTTTCGCGCATAGCGTCTTCACCGGCTTGTCGAACCTCTTTTTCAATCTGTTTTTTAGCTTTAGCAACCACCTCTTCAATACGTGCAGGATGAATACGACCATCCTTCATCAGCATTTCAAGACTCAGTCGAGCCACTTGTCGGCGAACAGGATCAAAACTCGACAAAATAATCATACCAGGTGTGTCGTCAACTAAAATATCAACGCCAGTTTCGCGCTGCAGTGCCTGAATATTACGCCCCTCCTTACCGATAATTCGACCCTTCATCTCATCATCAGTCAATTTGACCGCAGTCACCGTACGCTCAGCAGTAACTTCACTACTCATTCGCTCCATTGCGGTCACTAGGATCATTTGCGCTCGTTCTTCGGCATCATCCATTGCGTCATGTTGTAATTTCGACACCAAACCGACCAAGTCTTGCTTAATGTCGCGCTCAGTCATTTGCATCAACTTGTCGGCAGCATCTTTTTTCTTCAATCCAGCGATTTTTTCAAGCTTTTCCTGTTGTCTGGAACGGATGTCGCGAATTTCATTTTTAAGATTATCAACTTCATCCTCATGCGCGCGCAATTTTTCCGCTCGTCGATCAAGCTCTTCCAGCTTATTATCCAAAGTCTTCTCACGATCCGCCAAACGATTTTCAGTCTTTTGCCACTCCTTGCGACGTTCATTTTCAATCTTAAGCGCCTCATCCTTAGCCTTTAGGACAATATCGCTCGCCTTAGTTTTTGCATCCGCCAGATCTCGCTCAATCTGATTTTTACCGTTAATTTGGCGAGTTCGCTGATATCCAACAAGACCAGCAGCACCCGCGCCAGCTCCAATAGCCGCGGCAATAATTACTTCTATCATTATCATTCCTTTCCGATCAGCCGCCCCTGAGTGTTCGTCTCAAGGAAAAATATCAACAGCCAATCAACTTCAAACTATCTAATTCGGCGAATCAAAAATCACAAACCGCCGTAATTTAATTATACACGGTTTTGATGGTTTGAGCGATAAAAATTATTTTCGCGGCGCAGTGATATTCGCAGCAGCACCGTACTCTGGCATAACAATTTTTTCATTCTCGCCAGAACGCAATTTGCCCAAAGCCAAATCACGCCAATTGTCACCCATCGCACCAACAATAGGAATATTCAAGCTGTCCGCCAAGGTATTCACAACCGTCAAACCAATTCTCAGCCCCGTAAAACTTCCTGGTCCTTTCATCACGCCAATGCCGCTTATCAGATGCAAATCACCAGTCTTTTCTTCCAAAAATTTCAACAAATTCCGCGCCAACGTTCGCCCAGCTTCCCATTCAAAATCCTGACGATCTTCTCCATTGACTATCGTCAAAAAACATGTTGATGTTGAAGTATCCAATAAAATTATCACGCCATATTCTCCTTTATTTTTCCCAAAAGTTCATCAGATTTTTTGCCGCCAGGATAAAATTCCACAAGCCGTTCTTCTTCGCTAATCGCAGTAATTTTTATCACCAACCGATCGCTCGGCAATGCATCATCGACAGCACCAGCCCATTCAACTACAACAACCGAATTAGAATCCGCCACTTCACGAATCTCCTCGCTCATAATTCCAGCATTTCCCAGTCTGTAAAAATCGTAATGTGCCAAACTCAGACCGCGAGGTGAATCGTACACGCGCGAGATTGTGAATGTTGGACTCTGAACTGGCTCATTAATTCCCATTGCCCTCGCAATTCCCTTCGTCAACGCGGTTTTCCCCGCGCCAATATCACCGACCAATTCCAGAACTTCCCCACCAGAAACAGCCCGGCCAATTGCCGCGCCCAATTCTCGCATTTTCTCTTCACTAGAAATATTCACTCTTATATTATACTATGCTAGCTTTTTTTTGGCGATAATAGTACAATAACCATAAGAGTTATGCGTGTTTCAGACCAGACAATTGAGAGCATTCTGAAACAAGGTGGGGTTATTGATGAGCCGCAGCTTGCTGATTTGAAATTGATCGCTGAACGGTCGAAGCAAACATTGCAAGAAA
>UNSR01000054.1:0-4373 GCA_900557595.1 Candidatus Saccharimonadota bacterium
AGACGGCTACGCGCTGAATGGACCTATCAAATTCAAATCGGGCGAGGTCTCTATGAAATACGCCTACGCCGACGGAAGCTCAGGATACACCATAACCCAGCAAAAAAGCGGCTGGAATTCGTCAGCAGTGAAAGAATTTTTCTCTGAAAAACACAAGAATCCAAACACTACAATGATCGACGGATTGACAATTTATAGCGGCGGGAAAGAAGCGGCTTGGGTGAACGGCGGAATCTTATATCAAATCAGCGGCGACGCAAACCTCTCAAGCAGCCAAATTGAAAAAATCGCCACTAGTCTGTAACTCATCAGATAACGTGCTATAATTTACTCATGACTATTAGAACTCGTTTTGCGCCAAGTCCGACTGGCTATATTCACTTAGGCAACGTTCGCACCGCGCTATACACATACCTTGTCGCCAGGGCGCATCAGGGAGATTTTATCTTACGCATTGAAGACACTGACCAAGCTCGGTTCGTCGAAGGTGCGGAAGAAATGATTTTGGAAACCTTAAATTGGCTAGGACTAAATTGGGATGAAGGACCAACTCTTAACAATCCAAAAGAAGAGTCTGGCAATTTTGGCCCATATCACCAAACAGATCGCCGTGATATTTACATAAAATGGGCGAAGAAAATGATTAGCGAAGGGCTAGCTTACGCTGATCCATACACGCCCGAAGAAGTGCAAATTTTCCGCGACAAAGCCAAGGCTGAAAAACGCGCATTCTTATACCGCGACCATCGTCCAGAAAATCCGCCAGAGTGGCAACTTGGAATGCCGCTGCGCTTCAAAGTTCCGGAAATTAAGCGATATTCTTGGAAAGACGCCGTTATGGGTGAGTTGTCAGCTGGCCCAGAAGCCTTGGATGATTTCATTTTGATCAAGGCAGATGGCCTGCCAACCTACAATTTTGCGCACATCATTGACGATTTTGAGATGCAAATTACGCACGTCATTCGCGGCTCGGAATATATTGCCAGCACGCCTAAATATCTGTCGCTTTACGAAGCGCTTAAAATTACGCCGCCGATTCTAGCACACGTGCCACACATTATGGCGCCATCGGGAAATAAAAAACTTGGCAAGCGTGACGGCGCTAAAAGCGTAACTGAGTATCGATCAGAGGGAATTTTGCCAGAAGCGATGCTTAATTTCTTAGCACAACTTGGGTGGAATGACGGAACGGAGCAGGAAATTTTCAGTAAAGCCGAACTGATTGAAAAGTTCTCACTTGATCGCGTTCAAAAATCTGGCGCGCGATTTGACGAACAACGACTCATTTGGCTTAACGGTCAATGGATCCGCTCGCTTAGCTTGGACGATCTTTATTCTCGCTGCCAACCGTTCTGGGGCGAAGAGGCCAAAAACGCCGACGAATCTTATAAAAAGCGCGTTCTGGAATTAGCGCAAGATCGCTTGAAGACATTGCAAGATTTGCCAAAATTAACAAGTTATTTCTTCGTCGAGCCTGAAATTGACACGGAATTGATTGATGGAAATAAGCAACTTCGCAAATTGACCGACGACGAACGACGAGAGTTATTGTCAATTGCTCGCCAAGAATTCGAGAAAATTACAGATTGGACGCCAGAAACAATTCAGAATTGCCTTAATCAACTACTGGAAACGACAGGGCAGAAGCCGGGGATTTTGTTTAGTCTGGTGAGAATTGTGACGACGTGGGCGCCGTTTAGTCCGCAACTTAACGACACGCTGGCGCTAATTGGCAAGGAAAAAACTCTGCAAAGAATCGATAATTATCTACAAAAATAGTTTATTCGTGCGCCGAAAATGCTATACTAAGCATAAGCATGAATGTTGAAAAAATAGATAAATCAGGACAAAAAAAGAACGCTCGCTGGGAGTCGTTCAAAGAATGGGTAAAAAAGCATATTCTGGCAATTGTGCTCGTGGTGAGTGCGATGGTTATTGCTGGAGTTTTCATAATTGCAATTCACTCCATAAAATACGAGCAGACCGCTAGCGTGGAGCTGAAATTGCCAGCCAAAAAACCCGCGCCGAAGAAGTTTTATTCGCCATTGACTGGAATGGAAATCGCGAACGAAGCCGCCGCGAAGTTGCCTGTAACTGGCGTGATGATTGAGAATAGTCCAGCCGCCAGACCGCAGTCAGGACTGAAGAAAGCTGGCGTGGTTTACGAGGCCGTGGCGGAGGGCGGAATTACTAGGTTTTTGGCGCTGTACCAGGGAGATAAACCCGCGCTGATCGGTCCAGTACGAAGCTTGAGATTGTACTATTTGAGCTGGGCGGCGCCATATCATGCATCAATCGCGCATGTTGGCGGAAGTCCCAACGCTTTATCTCAGGTCAGAAACGGCAATTATCGCGACATCGACCAGTTCTTTAACGACGGATCATATTGGCGATCTCGCGACCGCTACGCGCCACACAACGTCTACACTTCAGGAGAAAAACTTGACCAATTGAACAGTACAAAAGGCTATAACAATTCCGAATTCACCAGCTTCGCACGAGCAGACGGCAAGCCCGTCGAATCGCCAAACGCCACATCTGTAAACATAAATCTCAGCAGCCCACTCTACAATACCTCATATGCTTACGACAAGGCATCTAATTCTTACCTCAGGAGCATGGCTGGCGCGCCACATACCGATAGGGAAGATGGGCAAATTGCTCCAAACACCGTTGTAGCTATGGAAGTTGGCGTTGAAGCTCGGGCTCAAAATTACGATGGCTACGAAGACGTCAAAACGACAGGATCCGGCAAAGCTTACATTTTCCAAAACGGCACAGTCGCCACTGCCACTTGGTCAAAAACAGACATCAATTCGCCGCTTAAATTGACAGACGAATCCGGAAAAGACATCGCCTTAAATCGCGGACAAACATGGATTGCAGCCTTCACGCCAGGAAGGGGAAGTGTTTCATGGCAATAGATCCGGCATCTAAAACCTTGCGCGAGTACAAACAATATTATTACCGAAAAGTCATATTAGTCTTACTATCAGCGAGCGCCTGCATCATATTAGGACTGGGAATCGCACTCCACTTCACGGCAATTTCCATATTCCAGCTAAATTTCTGGATTATCATTTTAATTACCGCTATCTTGCAAATCCTATTTTCAATTTCTATCGTTAAAATTATCGCTGCGCCGCTTAATAAAATTCTGGCGGCACTTTCTCATAAAATTGGCGAACTAACCACCGACACTCCGCCAAATCCCAACGATAAACGCTACGAAAAAACTGGATTTAAGACGGCGCTTCAGGCAATTTATGGCGATTATCAGCCAGAGCAAAAACCAGCTAGCGACAACGACAAGCCAAAAATTCCGCTCACTCAAGCTCTGAATCAAGCCAGCACTGGCGTCGTGATTCTTAATTCTAATCAGAAAATTATCTTCGCCAATTCCGCCGCCCCGATTTCCAGAAACGCAAAAGGTGAGGATTTTCTGGCGCTTGATTTTCTAAACGAGCCGAGCATTTCCGATTGGCTTCACGAAATCGCCAATGAGAAAATTAAAGCCGAGCGCCGTTGGCAACGTATTAGCACCAACCCTGACATCATCCAAAAAACGCGGATTTTTGATATCGTGGCTTCATTTGAGAAAGGCGCCGCCGCCGAAACCGTCATTTTTCTCATCGACAAGTCTAAAGGATATTTGCCAGAAGAAGAGGACCTCAATTTCATCTCATTTGCTGCTCACGAGCTTCGCGGACCGATTACAGTTATTCGTGGCTATCTGGACATTATCAACGAAGAGTTCGCTGGACGCTTGCAGGGCGACGAAAGACAGCTTCTTGATAGGTTGGTCGTTTCGTCCAATCGCTTGTCTAGCTACATTGACAACATTCTTAACGTTGCCAGATATGATAGACATCACTTGAAGGTTTATCTGCTGGAAGATACTGTCGCCAATATTTATGCCTCGATTGCTGACGATATGCAGCTTCGCGCATCGACTCAACACAGAATGCTCAGCGTCAATATTCCAGATAATCTGCCGACAGTAGCCGCTGATCACGGAAGTATCGGGGAGGTGATTGGTAATCTGATTGACAATGCCATTAAGTACAGTTTTGAGGGCGGATTCGTAACCGTTTCCGCAGAGAAAAAAGGCGACTTCGTGGAAGTGTCTGTCGCCGATAATGGAATTGGTATGCCAGCAAATGTCGTGGACAATTTGTTCCACAAGTTCTATCGATCGCACAGATCACGCGAAGCCGTGGCTGGGACGGGAATTGGGCTTTACATTTGCAAAGCTTTTGTCGAATCTCACGGTGGCTCAATAATCGCTAGATCCCGCGAAAACGAAGGCTCGGTCTTCTCGTTCACTTTGCCAATTTATGCTACAGTTAAAGATAAACTGCTAGAAGACGGGC
>UNSR01000055.1:0-4315 GCA_900557595.1 Candidatus Saccharimonadota bacterium
TCTACCTGGTTCTTATATATTATAGTCAGATTTTCCTTATCCATAGTTAGGTTTTTATGAATTTCACTTGATATTTTAGATAATTTTTTATTAAATTCTATTACTTTCTGACCGAATGTTTTTTGTTCAATCATTTAATGCCTCCTTCTCCCAGTTACTTATTGTTTGCCTTGTTGCTCCCATTTTCCAGCAAACTGTTCTTGTGAAAGATTGGCAGCTTTTCTTAGCTATTCCGTCAAGTCTTTTTTATATTTCAATTTTCTCCGTTACCTCTATATTTTCGATAAAGTCTTGATCGTGAGACACTATCACAACGCCTCCTTTATACTGACCTAGCGCCAATTCCAAAGCTTCAATCGTAGGAATATCAAGGTTATTCGTCGGCTCATCCAGTATGATAAGATCAGGAGAGTTCGTTGACATAGCAGCAAGCAAAACTTTAGCCCGTTCGCCACCACTGAGATCTATTGCTTTCGTCGAAGAGATTGTTCTTTTATCTAGACCAAAACGAATTAATATATTGATCGCGTCGTGTAATTCAAGTTTTGGCGATAAATACCGCAAATTGTCCAAAGGCGAGTTGTCTTTAAGCGGCAATGACTGCGACTGATTCATATATATTATTTTTGCATTTTCGCCTTTTTTTATTTCTCCGCGATGATACTCGGGTGTATTATTTCCCATAATAAAATTGAGGAGCGAAGATTTTCCTGAACCATTCTCCCCTTGGATCAATATTTTATCGCCAGGACGTACATTAAAAGTAACGGGTCCTATCATGTTCTTTCCATCATGTGAAATACTTAGCGATTGCACAGAAATAAGGCTATGTTTCTTAGATGATACTTCATCGAAAGCAAGCTTAATAGCAATTTCATCCTCAACTCTCTCAGGTTCATCCAATTGTCGCAGACGAGACTCCACACCTCCAGCCGCCCCTGCAATATTTGAAGATGCGCGCTCTTTACGAAAATTATCATTTAACTTATCGCTATCCGATTTTTTGTGGCTAGCTTTGGCCGAATTCGCACGAATTCTCGCATCCCGCGCAACGCGGTATAGTCGCTTTTTCTCCTTTTCATATTGCTCATAGCGGTCAATCATTGCTTGACGGGCTTCACGTCTTGCTTCAATATATTCATCGTAACCAAGATTATACTTATTCACACCCTTGCCGCCAGTCAATTCTATGATCCGTTCTGCGGTGTTACGTAAGAAATGCCGATCATGAGACACGATCAAAAATGAAGCTGACGAATTGTCAATAAAATCTTCAAGCAAAATTACTCCACTGTCATCAAGGTTATTAGTTGGCTCATCAAGCAAAATTAGATCATAACGAGACGCAAAAACTGCCGCCAAGGCTATCCGTGTGCGTTGTCCCCCAGAAAATGTATTCAGACATCTATCCGGATCAATGTCACCCAGAGACGCTCGTGATAAAGCCTTTTTAATCGTCGTGTCAAAATTTGCTACTTCGAATTTTTCATACCTCTCCAGAGCTTCGCCATAAATTAAGAGCGTCTTTTCACTAGCCTCTTGGGTTAACCTCTCACACTGATAATCAAATTCTTCTCTAGCCGACTTAACACCAGTCACTTCTTCTATAAAATCATAAACTGTCTTATCGAGCCATTTATTCAGGTTTTGTGGTAAAATGCCTATCTCTTCACCACTCGAAATAATATCGCCAGATGTAGGCTGGATATCTCCGTTTATTATTTTTAATAAAGTAGTTTTTCCGGCGCCATTTGGACCAACTAGTCCAATTTTGTCTCCGGCGTTAATAGCAAAGCTTATGTCGCCGAACAATTCTCGACTATTAGTTTCATAAGACACATTCTTAAGATCAATCACATCACTATTATACTATCTCTGTACAGATAGATATAAAAATAAACGCCCTGCAATGAGGACGTTTATTCGATTCGCGTGAGGCTTAGTAGACCTTCAACAACAATTCGCCACCAAGTTTAGCCTTGGCTGCTTCAGCGCCAGTCATGACGCCTTTCGATGTTGAGATAAGTACCAAACCGCGGCCGCTCTTTACCTTTGGAATCTCGCTAGCGCCGACGTAAACGCGACGACCAGGTTTTGAGATGCGGGTAATTTCGTTGATAGTGCTGTTAGTTCCTTTTTCATTGATAGTAACTACCAACACGCCACGAGGTTTAGCATCTTCCAGCTTGACATCTGCCAAGTAGCCGTTTTTGACTAATTGTTCAGCGATGACTTTCTTCATCTTGCTGGACGGAACACGAACTTCCGTTTTGCCAACCAATTTCGCATTGCGGATGCGAGTCAGAAGGTCGGCGATTGGGTCTGTAGTTTGCATAGACATATTCTAATCTCCTTTCCTTCTTACCAACTACTCTTTGTTATGCCTGGGATTTCACCCTTGGCTGCTTTTTCGCGGAAATTGATACGGCTCAAGCCGAACTGACGCATGTAGCCGCGTGGGCGACCAGAGATGCTATCACGGTTCTTGTGCCTGGTTGGACTAGAATTGCGAGGCAATTTCTGCAAACCATCGAGGTCGCCAAGTTCTTTCAACTCAGCACGCTTGGCTGCAAACTTAGCAATCATCTTCATACGCTTCTTATCACGAGCGACCATTGATTTCTTAGCCATTACTTGACGCCTCCTTTCTTCTCAAACGGCATACCGAATTTTTCTAGCAACGCCTTAGAAGCTTCCTTGTTGCCGTTCTTGATAACAAATGTGACCTGCAAACCGTGCAAAACCTGAGTTTCCTCAAATGTCAATTCTGGGAAAATCGATTGCTCGGTGATGCCGAGATTGTAGTTGCCACCTTTATCAAACTTCAAGCCAACGCCGTGAAAGTCGCGAACGCGAGGCAAAGCAACGTTAATCAAACGATCTATGAACTCGTACATACGAGCGCCGCGCAAAGTTACGCTAACACCAATTGGCGCGCCCATACCTTTACGAATGCTAAATGTCGCGATTGATTTTTTGGCTCGTCGAGCCACTGGTGCTTGACCGGTGATTTTCTCGACAGTGTTTTTGACAATTTCGAAATGACGCTTGTCATCTTTCTTTTTGCCGGTACCAACGCTCACGACGATCTTTTCCAAAGCTGGCACTTCATGCACGTTCTTTAGATTCAATTCGGCTTGTAGTTCCTTAAGGTAAGTTCCTTGATACAAGGCTTTCAAGCGAGGAGCTGGCACGACAGTTTTCTTTTCTGCCATTATTTAATCTCCTTATTTTTTACCTGGCGAGCAACACGAGTTTTGCCGCCGTCAGCATTCTTTACTAAACCAACCCGACTGGTTTTGCCTGATTTCTCATCAACAACCAAAGCGACTTTGCTGATATCCATTGGTACGTGAATATCTTTTTTGCCGCCTTTTGGATTGTACTGGCTTGGCTTAACGTGGCGATGTCCAACGCCGACACCTTCAACCAAAACAGTCTGGTCTTTTGTGTTAACTTTTAGAACTTTACCAGTCGTGCCTTTATTTTTACCAGCAATAATTTTTACGGTATCGTCTTTATGAATTCGAGCCATTAGAGTACCTCCGGAGCTAAGCTGACGATCTTCATGTAGCCCATATCGCGAAGTTCGCGTGGAACTGGACCGAAGACACGAGTAGCTTTTGGTTGCTTGTCATCGTTGATAATCACTACGGCGTTGTCGTCAAAACAGATTGTTGAGCCGTCTTTGCGATGAATTTGATCGCGAGTACGAACAACTACAGCCTTAACAACAGATTTTTTCTTAACGTTACCGGTTGGGCTAGCGTCTTTTACCGAGCAGACAATTACGTCGCCAACGCGAGCGTAACGGCGTCGTGTACCGCCAAGAACGCGAATACACAAAACTTCCCTAGCACCTGAGTTGTCGGCTACCTTAAGGCGAGATTCTTGTTGGATCATTTGTCATCCTCCTTAGCCTCTTCCTTAGTTTCGCCAGAAACTTCGTCCTTTAGTTTGATAGAACCGCGAGACTTTTCAATCACCTTAACTAGAGTAAAGCTCTTAGTCTTGGAAATTGGGCGAGTCTCTTCGATCTGCACCTTGTCGCCTTCACCTGCTTCGTTGGTTTCATCGTGAGCAGTGTATTTGCGAGTCACGGTGTACTGCTTGCCGTATAGCGGATGCGTTTCGCGGCTGGTGACCGTCACGGTGATGGTCTTGTCGCGCTTGGCACTCGTTACGACGCCAATCAATGTTCGTCGGGCCATTACTTGCTCTCCTTTGTATTATTAATTTGTGTCAGCAGGCGTGCAATTTCCTTTCGGAGTGAACGCAACGCTTTTGCGACTTTCGCCAGCACCGGATAGCCGCC
>UNSR01000056.1:0-4261 GCA_900557595.1 Candidatus Saccharimonadota bacterium
TTCGCCAGATGGCAATTTGATAGTTGCGTAGTTGCCTTCTTTTGCCATCAACTGAGCTTTAGCACCGGCAGCGCGTACCATTTGTGCGCCCTTACCAGCGGTCAACTCAATAGCGTAAATCATCGTACCAACAGGAATAGCTGACAATGGCAAGCGGTTTGAAGCCTCAATTGGAGCTTCTTCACCAGTTCGGATAGTTTTACCCTTAACCATTGAGGTGTCAGCTAAGATGTAGTGGTACAAATTGTACTGATCCTTAACTCGAGCAATACGAGCTGAGCGGTTTGGATCGTATTCGATTTCTTCAATCGTCAAGGTCAAGCCTGCTGGCAAATTGTGGTTCACCAAGCGGTAGTGACGACGAACGCCGCCTCCGCGATGACGAACAGTAATTCGACCTTGGTTGTTGCGACCGGCATTTTGCTTTTTAGCTTTAATCAGACTTTTAAGAGGTTTTCTTGTTGTAATGTCTGACAAATCCTGACTCGTCATGCCGCGACGAGCAGGAGTGGTTGGATTGTAAGCTTTCACTGGCATTACTTGGTCTCCTCCATCTGCTGCTCTACTGCGTCAAACACATCGAGCTTATCGCCTTCTTTCAGCGTCACGTAAGCCTTCTTCCAATCCTTGCGCGTTGTTGTGCCAGGATAACGATTCTTGCCTCGTGAGAAGCGTACAGCCTTGCCGTCTTGTACTAAGGTTTTAACCTTAACTACAGTAACGCCAAATTGCGCTTCTACAGCTGATTTGATTTCGTTCTTATTCAAGTTAAGTGGAACGCGTAGCACATATACACCGTTGGCGCTCTGTGCGTAAGCCTTTTCACTAACGCGTGGGATAATAATCGTCTGTTTCATATTACGCTTCCTCCTTGCCCAACCATGCAGTAATTACAGGTAGAGCTTTCGGTGTTATAACGATTGTATCCGCATTCAGAATGTGATAAACGCTTAGATAATTAGCGCGAACCACCAAAACGTTCTGAATATTGTTTGTAGCACGCATAAGTTCTGGCGTCTTCTCATCTACAACGATCAGAACACGGCGCTCGAACTTGTTATCAGCTAGGAATGTTGCGACTTCCTTGGTCTTGCCAGTAGTCTTAATGTCTTTGATGACAATTTTCTTAGCTTCGTTAGCTACAGTCAAAGCTTGGCGAACTGCCACTCTCTTAGCAGTCTTTGACAATTTTTTAGTGTAGTTTTCGTTGCCGCGTGGGCCAAATACTACACCACCGCCGCGCCAGATTGGGTTACGGGTTGAACCGAAACGTGCTCGACCAGTTCCCTTTTGCTTCCATGGTTTTTTACCACCACCAGAAACTTCACCGCGCTGCTTGGTTGTAGCGCTAGCTAGGCGTGCGTTTGCCAAGTAGCTGTCGTATGCCAATTTCAACAATTCGTGATTTGGCACTTCCACAGCAAAAATGTCTTTAGGAAGTTTGGTTGAATCTGCCATTACTTGTTACCTCCTAAAATAATCAGCCCCTTTCGTGGTCCAGGAACAGCGCCCTTAACCCCGATTAGATTGGTCTCTGGATCAACATATGCCACTTCCAAATTCTTAACAGTAACACGTTCGTGACCCATATGGCCAGCCATCGTCTTACCCTTGAAAACTTTTTGTGGATACATCGAGCCAATTGAACCTGGCTTACGAGTATTACCTTTACCACCGTGCGTCTTACGATGACGCTTAAAGTTGTGGCGTTTAATGGTTCCAGCGAAACCTTTACCTTTGCTGGTTCCGGTTGCATCGACAAAATCGCCGACTTCAAACGCGGAAACATTAATTTCACTGCCAACTTTCAGATCCTCTGGAATCTGGTCGACACGGAATTCCCGAATATGTTTCGGGGTCACTTGGGCTGGCTTAACGTGTCCAGCCACGGCCTTGCTCAGGT
This sequence comes from Candidatus Saccharimonadota bacterium, assembly GCA_900557595.1. Taxonomy (GTDB): domain Bacteria; phylum Patescibacteriota; class Saccharimonadia; order Saccharimonadales; family Saccharimonadaceae; genus Nanosynbacter. Next base: position 1,904 of record UNSR01000056.1, read on the forward strand.
TCTTACCCTCTCCAAAAGCTACCTGTACCGCATTGTAACCGTCGGTTTCGACAGTCTTCACCTGAGTAACGGTGACAGGGCCGGCTTGGATCAGCGTTACCGGAATGGCTTTGCCGTCTTCAGCCAAGAGCTGGGTCATACCAAGTTTGGTACCGAGAAGTGTTTTCACTTTTCCTCACTCCCACTTAAATACTCCTGATGACGTGCGGTTTCTGGATTCTGGGAGAACGTTAAATGTAAACATCCGCTCATAACCAGACCTGCTCATTCATCAAGGAGAACAGTTGATATTACGCGTAATAGAAATTACTTCCTCACTATAGCACGTTATATATATTATTGTCAATAAAAGACAGGCTCTAAATCATCACACCAACCGGCGTAAACGAAGTCAGAATTGCCATGAAAATTATCGTGACATACCAAATTTTCCGATTGAATTGATATTTCTCAATTTTTAAGACTAATAGCAATGCAATAAATAGCCCGGCAGGAATAGCCTGAACGACCAAACCGCCAACTTCAATTGGATTTTTTAGACGAAGCCACAGCGCACTTAATATCACAAAAATCACCAATTTCAAGAAAAATGAGCCGTCGTTATCATAAATACGTTCGCGCCCTTTACGACTAAATAGCTCGCTAGACTTCGAGCGATTGCGAGCATAAGTACGAGTTTTTTGTTTTGTCATAAGCTAAATGGAATTATAGCATAAAAAATCCACCCCATTCAAGAGGCGGAAATTTTATATACCGTTAAATTACATACGAATTTCAGCGTCAACGCCAGCTGGCAAATTCAAGTTCTGCAAGCTGTCGATTGTCTTTGGCGTAGCGTTTGTAATGTCAATCAGACGCTTGTGAACGCGGCGCTCGTAAGATTCACCACCAGTTTTGTAAACGTGCGGACTCTTTACAACGGTGTAAGTGCTGCGTCGAGTTGGCAAAGGCACTGGACCAGCAACACTCGCGCCAGTGCGAATTGCGGTGTCGATAATTTGTTTTGCTGATTGGTCGATGACTTTGTGGTCATAAGCCTTCAGACGAATACGGATTTTAATTCCTGTATCTTGAGCCATAGCTCCTCCTCTTATGTGCAATCTCGTAACCTCTGATTGCTCTATTTATAGTCAATCGAGTTCTCGAGATAAATTATTATTAACTATGCGATTATATCAGCAATTTTCGGCTTTATCAAGATGAGAAATCATTTCCGCAATAATTCCAGCGGATTTATTCAGCGATTCTTTTTCTCGCTCGGTAAGCGGATAGCCCGCCAAAATCTTCGCACCATCGCTATTAACTATTGACGGCAATCCAAGCACAACATTATTCAAGCCATATTCACCTTCAGCCAAAGAACAGACGGGATAAACCGTGTGTGTCGATTTTCGAAGCGCCGAAACAATCTTAGACACAACAAACCCAATTGCAAAATATGTCGATTTCTTTGTTTCAATCACCCGATACGCTCGGTCGCGAACCTTCTGCTCAATTCCGTCAATCATTTCCTCTGTAAATCCAGGATATTCTTTAATCGGCACTTCACCAATTTGCGCCGTTTCAATTGTCGAAAATGACGAATCGCCGTGCTCGCCCAAAATATAAGCATCAACCGCTTTACTGTCGACATTCAATGCGTCCGCCAAATACGACTTCATTCGCGAAGTGTCAAGCGTCGTGCCCGTCCCGAATACGCGATTTTTCGGAAAGCCAGATTCCTTAAGTGCCACGTAAGTCAGAACGTCAACCGGATTACTGACAATCACCAAATACGGCTTCGCACCATTCGCCATAATATTTTTCACAATATCACGCATAATTTTCGCATTAACGTCAATCAATTCCAACCGAGTCTGACCAGGAAGTTGCGGCGCACCCGCAGTAATCACAACGATATCATCGTCATTGATATCAGAATAATTTCCCGTATGAACCACGACATTTCTGTCAATTCCCATCGCGTCATTAATGTCAGCCGCTTGACCCCAAGCCAAATCCTCATTACGGTCAATCAACACAATCTCTTCGATGACACTACGCAATGCGCATGCATAAGCCGCCGTTGCACCAACCATTCCACCGCCGCCAACAATTAGCAATTTCTGTTTATTCACCAAAATCTCCTTTTTCTGTTTTATATTAGATGTCTTTATTCTGCCATAAACATTACCGCTTTGTCAATTAACTTTACTTTACAGCAAAAAACATGTATAATATCGGCAATCTATTAACTTTTACATATTATCAACGGGAGGATATATGGAAAAAAGAATGTTTGCAGAAAAAGCGCCACGCGTCGATACTGCAAAAGTATATCGAGCACTTGCAATGCTAGCTTTATTACCATCGTGTGTA
>UNSR01000057.1:0-4254 GCA_900557595.1 Candidatus Saccharimonadota bacterium
GTTAGTTAGCGTATACTTATTAGTATGAAACAAGAAAATAGTCCAATTTATTTTATCACTTCCAACCACAGTAAATTCACCAGTCTTCAAGAACTCCTTCAGCCGCTTGGTGTTGATTTAAGGCAGCTCGATTATGATTTTGACGAAGGACGAGGGCTGGATATTCAGACGATTGCCAAAAGTAAATTATCTCAAGCCAAGAAAGCGTTTCCGAACAAGCGCTTGGTCGTTGACGATCGCGGTTTCTTCATCCCGGCGCTGAAAGGTTTTCCGGGGCCGTTTGTTAAATTGCTACTGAATAGCTTTAGCTATCCCGGCATTATCAAGTTGATGAAAGGCGAGGCTGATCGTCGAGCTATTTTTTCTTTTGCGGTTGGCTATTTTGACGGTAATGAAGACCATATTTTTGTAGCCAACGAAGAGGGATTTATCGTCGACGAGCCACGTGGCAATAATCTCCATGGCTGGACGGAATTGTTATATATTTATGGACACCCGAGCTTTCCTGGCCGTAGTTTGGCAGAACTGAACGACGAAGAATGGCAGGAATATCTGACGATAATTGAGAAAGTTGATGGGCTCGCGATGTTGAGGGATTATTTAATAGATGCATGAAAGCTGATAATAACCGTATACGACAGACTATCATTGCTCGCGAAATCATTGATCTCTACCGAGATTCACAAGACAAAATCGGGACGGCCGTGTCGCTTGATGTATTGTGTTTTGCAATGGCGAGATTGACTGACTGCGATAAAGTTGACTATCCAACAATTGACTGGGATGATTTAGCAAGTAACTTTGATGGCATAGCAACATCCCAAAGTGATGTATCAGCCATACGAAAGATAGAAAATGATATAGCGTCTACATATAAAAAATCTTTAAAGATTATAAAGCAACAACTATCATCCCATTACTTAACGATCGAATAATGTTATAATATATCTAATGAAACCATCAAAACCCGTCATCCTCACTGGCGTGCGCGCCAACAACAACATCCACATAGGTAATTACTTTGGGGCTATCTTGCCGATTATTAACATGGCGAAACGTCGCTCGGACGAATATGATATCAATCTATTCATCCCAGACCTTCACAGTTTTACGACGCCAATTGACCACAGCAAGTTATACGACAGCATTCTGAACAACGCGCGAGTTTATACCGCCGCCGGATTGCCGCTGGACAACCCTTCCATTCATCTTTACCGCCAAAGTCGCATTTCGGCACACAGCGAACTGGCGTGGATTCTTGACTGCTTCACTGGATTTGGCGAGATGAGTCGAATGACGCAGTTCAAAGACAAATCGCGTAAGTTTCTTGATAGTAAAATAACCAAGGGGGAAATGTCTGACGAACAGAGAATTTGGGACACTATAGACAGAAATATCTCCGTTGGACTATTTAACTATCCCGTCCTGATGGCTGCCGATATCTTGCTTTATGGCGCGACTTACGTGCCAGTTGGTGACGACCAGACTCAGCATCTGGAGTTTACGCGTGATATTGCCGAGCGAATGAATCGTAAGTTTGGTGAACGAATGAATTATGATAAGTTTGTCGATCTATTTATCGTGCCGAAACCAGTAATTCAGCAGCATCAATTCTTCGGAAAAGACCAAGGATTGAGGATTAAAGATCTCGTGAATCCAGCGAAGAAAATGAGCAAATCTGACGAGAGCGGCAAGGGAATTATCTTCCTTTCTGACGATCCAAAATCGGCACATAAGAAAATAATGAGTGCAACAACAGATTCAATTGGCAAAGTTCAATACGACAAGGAAAATCAGCCGGGAATTTCTAATTTGCTGGAAATTTTGACTTTGGTTCGGCAAGACGCTGGCAAGGAAGTTACTCTGGAGCAGACCGCCAACGAGTACTTCGGATGGATCGTTATGGCGATTTCAAGCGAATCGTAGCTGACGAAGTTGCGGAATTTTTGGAGAATTTCCAGAATCGGCTTGCGGCGGTTGATGAGCAAGCAATTGAAGAAAAGTTGGCTTCCAGTGAAAAAGACATGAATGTCGTCGCTAATGAAACTTTGTATCGCGTTCAAAAAGCTGTAGGGCTTCGAAAATAGGGAGCAAATCGCGTGAAAATATTACCTCGGACAGTGCTGAAAATAGCTAGATTATATAAACTGGCGGACGACAATACGCCCGTTAAAGCACTGCGTCGGCTGGAAATTCAAACGGACGAGTCGCACGTTTTTGCGGAATTTATTTTGAATAAGCAGCATTTTGCGCTACTTTACGGTTCGATTGTCGACGAAGAATCTATTGACGAGCTGTGGACGGAAAAACCAGATAACGCTGAGATTTTGCCGAATCCCCTAGACCCAGAATTTATCGAAACACCGTTCCAGGGAAAATATGCCATAATGTTCCGAATTTCGCCGACCAAAGTGCGCTTGGATATTTATTTATCGACCAAATTCGACACGACAATTTCTCGAAGTCTTTGGCAAAAATACATAAAAGCTGGATACGTTTCGGTCAATAATAAAGTCGCGACAACGCCGAAGTTTGAGGTTGATGAAACTGATGAGATTGCGCTTAATTTGCCAGAAAAAGAGCAGATGGATGTCGACTTGCCGATTTTATACGAGGATGATGATGTGATCGTCGTCAATAAACCAAGCGGATTGCTGACGCACGCGAAGGGCGGGCTTTCTGATGAGCCGACGGTTGCAGAGATAATTCGTCAGAAGACTTCGTTTGCGACGGACACGGATCGTCCGGGAATTGTTCACAGGCTTGACCGCGACACTTCGGGGCTGTTGATTATCGCCAAAAACCCAGAATCTGCCACACATCTACAGAGGCAATTTGCCGAACGAATCGCCAAGAAAACCTACGTAGCGATAACCGACGGCAAGCCAAAGTTGAATGCCGCAAAAATTGATCTGCCAATTGGGCGCAATCCTTCGGCGCCGAGCACGTTTCGCATAGATCCGAACGGGAAACCAGCTCAGACGACTTACCATGTTTTGGCGGAAAATGATACTCAGTCGCTTGTGGAATTGAAGCCGACCACTGGTCGAACTCATCAATTGCGCGTTCATTTGGCTCATTTGAATGCGCCGATTCTTGGCGATCGAGTTTACGGAAAATCTTCGAATTGTCGTATGATGTTGCATGCTCAAAAATTAGAGATAACTTTGCCGTCTGGCGAGAGAAAAGTTTTTGAAGCCACAATTCCTGACGAATTCAAGAGATTCTTCCCAGAGGATTTATAGATGTCTGAAGTGATTATATCCACCCGAGACTCTCAAAAAATCAGCCAGATTTCATCGCAATTGCCGCACGCACTTTTGGTGATTGCGGATTACGGGCTCGATGGACTGGGCGTGGCTCAAATGTTAGCAAAAAATAGCGATACTTTTCATCTGAAACCGCTTCCAGAAAAGCAAACCATATCCGTTGATCAAATCCGCGAACTCATATCTATGCTTCGAACTTACGCCATAAATCGTCGAGTTATTATCATTGACGAAGCCGATTTAATGACCGAGCCGTCGCAAAATGCATTCCTGAAAGCATTGGAAGAACCGAATAAAAACACCAATTTTATCCTTGTCGCGAAAAACCCGAAGTTAATGCTTGATACTGTTAGATCTCGTTGTCAGACGTTGACGCTTCATAAAACGACATCCGCCCAAGATAAAAAACTGCTTGAAAAGTACAATTTAGACCCAGCGTCTAGCCAACAGATCCTTTTTTTGGCGGCTGGGCGACCATTGTTGATTAAGGAATTGGCGGAAAATCCAGAAAAGTTCGCCGAATATCGACAGTTAGCCACCGATGCAAAGCAAATCTTAGCCACAAATCGGGAATACGACGCGTTTAAGAATCTCGTCAAATACTTTTCTGACCGCCAAAAAGCGATATTGCTAACGGATATTATAGTAAATATGATTCGTTTTCAATCTTTATCTCGCGGGATGAATTCGTCGCTTGAAGAGCAGCTTGAAAAAACCACCTCTGTTGCGAGCGCGTTAAAATCCAACGCCAACGTCAGGCTGGCGCTGACGCAACTTGTGATATAATAGTATAGATATGTTTGGATTACTCCTCATTCTAATTTTAATGATTTGGGCGATTTTTTATCATCCGTCAATCAAAGAAACTGGCGACCTGCCAACTAAGATTACTAATAAACTTGATCAGTTATGGGAAATTGCCCAAGAGTCGATTCGTGAGAATAAGTACCTGCGCGCAGAAAAAGCTCTGCTGACAATTTTGCGA
>UNSR01000058.1:0-4161 GCA_900557595.1 Candidatus Saccharimonadota bacterium
CAAAGAAAATAAAGCGATAGCAATTGCTTTGACTCAGGTCAATAAAAACGACGTCGGTAGCCCACAAGCTCAGGTGTCAGTTTTGACGGCTCGTATCAAAGAAGTCACGGAGCATTTGAAGGCGAATAAGCACGACTTCATGGCTCGTCGCGGCTTGATCCAAATGGTTGGTAAGCGCAAGCGTTTGCTGAAATATTTGGAGCGAACTGATTTTGAGTCTTACAAAGCAGTTGTTGCCAAGTTAGGTTTGCGTAAATAATTTACGCTAAAAACTGCTTAAATCCCCTTTGACGAAAAGGGGATTTTTGTTGTTCTGGCTATTTTTTCAATTTGGCGATAATCACATCTCGTCCATCGTTTGCGCCGCCCAAAGTGCAGGAATAAAGAGTTAATTGCGGCTGATCTGTAAGTTGTTCGATTTCCACGGCATCTGGCTTAACGCTTTGTTTTTCACTGATGACGTAATTGTAACGCACGCCGTTATAGTCAATGATAATTTCATCGCCGACAGTCAATTTATCAATATTATAAAAAGGCGATTTTCTGAGCGTCTGCTGAGGAGTTAGGCCCATAATAAAACGGTGTGCAGATAAGACAAAATTGCCACCATCTTTTGGATTGCCGTTTTCTGGTTTACGCCACCACGCACCATGTTCCATTGTCTCGGCGCCGCCAGTACTATAAGGCAAATTTATGTCGATTTTCGGTATATAAAGTCGATTTTCGGTAATTTTATTCTCAGTTTTAGTGATGAGCTGAGTGGTGTGGTTGTCTTTTGGATCGATGTTTTGCGACAAAATAAGGGGTGTGCTGATGAGAGCAAGCAAATAAACTCCGCCAAGAATCATTAAGATTGCGATTATAGTTAAGATATAGCTTTTCCAACTTTTTTGGCGATTTTTTACTGAATCTAGCTGAAGTGACATAAATAAATTATAGCACACTCGTCTGTTAATAAGGTCATGCTAACCGCGCTCGCGGCTGGCGTTTGGGCTGAATTTTAGTATAATATAAGGAGCAATTTGTAACGCGGAAGTGATAGAGATGAGACGACTAAATTGCCAAGTAATTTCATCCCTGTTACTACCGCAAGAAAGGAGCTCTTTATGAGTATTATCAATCCAAGCGGCAAGGAGATTTTTAGTGTTACCACTGATTTTTGTGGTCGGCCGCTGACTTTAGAGGTGAATCGCGTCGGTTTTAGGACGACTGGTAGTGTTTTGGTGCGCTATGGCGACACTGTAGTTTTGGGCAGTGCTCAGGTTAGTCCGCGTCCAGTGCAATTGGATTATTTTCCGTTGTCGATTGATTATGAAGAAAAATTTTATGCAGCGGGTAAGATTTCTGGCAGCCGATTTATTAAGCGCGAAGGTCGCCCGAGCGATGAAGCCGTGTTGATTGGTCGATTGATTGATCGTCCGATTCGTCCGCTTTTCCCGAAGGGTTATCGACAGGAAATCCAAGTAGTCGCGACTGTTTTGAGTATGGATCCGAGTTTCCGTCCAGATGTAATCGCGATGATCGCTGCGTCTAGTGCGTTAATGTTAACCGGTACGCCGTTTGATGGTCCAGTGGCTGGTTTGCGCGTGGGTCGAGTGAATGGCGAATTTAAGGCGTTTTTGACTCCAGAAGAGCGCGAAAAGTCGCCTCTTGATTTGGTTGTGGCTGGTATTGAAAGCGGTATAACAATGGTCGAGGCTGGTGCCAAAGAAGTTTCGGAGGACGTTATCGTTGATGCTATGGCGTGGGCCCACCAGATGATGCAGCCAGCGATTGCCTTACAACGCGAATTGGCGGAAAAAGTTGCGCCGACGCAGCAGGAATATGATTTAATTTTGCCAGATGAATCAATTCAGCAAACGGTTAACGCGTGGGCTGATGGGAAATTTGGTGAGAAAATCCGTCGACCATATCCAGAGCGCAATGAAATGATTAGCGAAATTCGTGCCGAGTTTCATGAGGCGATGGCGGAAAAATTGGGACTGGACGAGGAAGAATATAGCGAAGTTCGTGGCGATTATGATGAAGCGTTCACTTTGGCTCTGCATAAAGATGTTCGTCGGGGAATTGTCGCTGAGCGAGTTCGTCCTGATGGTCGACAATTGACAGAAATCCGTCCGCTTAGCTCAGAAGTTGGATTCTTGCCGCGCGCTCATGGTTCCAGCTTGTTTACGCGTGGCGTGACTCAGGGAATGAATATTGTGACTTTGGCGCCGCTTAGTTATTCGCAATTGATTGACACTATGGAAATTACCGACGGTGAGCGACGTTATATGCATCATTACAATGCGCCGGGCTATACAGTTGGTGAGGTCAAGCGAATGGGCAGTCCAGGTCGACGTGAAATTGGTCACGGATATTTGGCGGAACGTGCTTTGCTTCCAGTTTTGCCAACTGAAGAGGATTTTCCATACGCTATTCGCTCAGTTACTGAGATTATGAGTCAAAACGGTTCGACTTCGATGGCGGCGACTTGTTCTAGCTGCTTGGCGTTGATGGACGCTGGCGTGCCAATTTCGGCTCCAGTGAGTGGAATTGCGATGGGATTAATGATGGACGGCGATACTCCGTATGTGTTGAGCGATATCGCTGACGCTGAGGACTTTGCTGGCGATATGGACTTTAAGGTAACTGGAACTTCAAAGGGTATTACGGCTCTTCAAATGGATATGAAGGTTCATGGTTTGCCAGTGGCGGTATTGCGTCAAGCAATTGAGCAGAGTAAGGCGGGGCGTGCGCACATTTTGGAACATATGCTTAGTGTGCTTCCAGAGCCTCGTGAGTCGCTCAGTCCGTATGCGCCACGAATTGAGAAGATTAAGATTGACCCAGATAAGATTGGCGTGATTATTGGTAAGGGTGGTGAGACGATCAATAAGATCACTTCGGAAACTGGCGCTGAGATTGATATTAAGGAAGATGGTTTGATTACTGTAGCTAGCCCAGACGGAGCGTCGATTGAAAAGGCTATGAACTGGATTAAGAGTCTGGTTGAGGAACCAGAAGTCGGCAAGATTTACGAAGGTAAAGTTGTTGGCATTAAAGATTTTGGCGCGTTTGTGAATATACTTCCTGGCATTGACGGAATGGTTCATATTTCGAAATTGGCAGAACGTCGAGTTGAAAAAGTGACTGATGTTGTGAAAGAAGGTCAAACTGTTCGCGTGAAAATCACTGGAATTGACGAGCGCGGTAAGATTAATTTGACGATGATTGGTTTGTAAATATATAATAGCGAAAGCGTAATTTTAGGAGGAAATTTTATGGACAATAGTAATAACAATAAACCTCAAACACCGCCTCAGCCGCAATTCCAGCAGGCTCCACAACAGTCTCAGGCTCAGCAGACTCAGCCACAACAACAATTCCCACAACAACCAGTCATGGGAACTCCATACCAAATGCCACCAAAAAAGAAAATGAGCAAAGGTGCCATGTGGGGACTCATCGGCGGAATAATTGGACTAGTCGTCATTGTTATTGGTGTAGTCCTGGCTGTCTTGCTACTAGGCGGTCCAAGCAAGGCGGATTATAAAGCTGCTGGAGAAAAGTTAAACGAGACAATTGAGATATACAATAAGGCGGCTTCGTCGCTTTCGTACATCTCCACTTCAGAAACTGAGACTTCATTGAAATCCAATCGTGATAAGCTCGCTAAAACAAAGAGCGAAGTTAACGACAGGTTGACCGAGATAGGTAAAATGAAGGCCGTCACTGGTGACAAAGAGGTTCGCGAAAAGTATGATGCTCTGAAGAATAAACTAGAAAAGTTCAATACAGCCGTAGATGCTTTTGGAGAAGTATACGAGAAGATTATGCCGGTGATAATTGAATTTTCTGACGGCAGAAATAGCTCTAACTTTTCTAGCGTAGAAAGCACGATTAGGAAAGCTCGACAGAATCTTAAGAATGTTGACGCTAAGAATGAAACTAATAAAAAGTTTATTAGAGATTTTACTGCCAAGCTAGAAAAAATCGAAGAAATGCTGCCGAAGGTTGCGGAGATGAAGGCTGACTATAAAAAGTATAATTCCAACTATATGAGTGAATTTTATGACAGTCTTACCGCGATTCAGAAGCCTATTAATGAATGGACATCGGGAATACAGAAGCTGGCAGAAGAGGGTGAAATTCGCGATGAATTAAATGACCTAGGAACTA
>UNSR01000059.1:0-4048 GCA_900557595.1 Candidatus Saccharimonadota bacterium
ATTTATCTGGTGGTGGCGTTAGCCTTCTGGTTTCTGTGGACGATGGCGCAAGCTGGAGTACTTTCGCTGCACCAGAAGGTGCGAATGGATTATTAGTTAGTTCCGATGGCTCTAGGCTGGTCGTAAAAGGGAAGCATGGTGAAAATGCTATCTACATCTCTACTGATGGCGGTCGAACTTGGACTAAGCGTAATCAGTTTGTTGCAGATACTGCGCGTGTATTTATGAGTCCAGATGGCTCCACGTTGGCTATGTGTGGGAGCGTAACTTCCCATACAGACCCTATGAGCGTATCTACCGACGGCGGCAATACTTGGGTGCCGAAAGGAGGGGAGTGCCCCGACTATGTCTTTAATGGCGGAAAGATGACTCGCCGGAATAGTGATCGCACGCTGCGGCAATCTACTGACTACGGTATGACTTGGTCTATAGTTAGAAGTTTTGTTGATCGTACCAGTTTTAGTCCTAATGGCAAAAGCGTGTTTGATGGTTATTACACATCTGTAGATGGTGGCGCTAACTGGGTTATGTTGCCCGAGTATCCTATAGATGACATACGCAATGTCGTGTTGAGTGGTATTAGTAACGACGGTAAAAAAATATTTGCTACATTTGACGGTACTCCAGCTGTACCAGTTGTTGTGACTACGGATGGGGGTGAAACTTGGCAGAAATGGGGCAATGAGACGGTTTCTTCTGCAGCGTCTATCTCTATGTCGGCTGATGGTCACAAGATATTGGCTGTATCGCCAGGTGACAATATCTATCGTCTAGCAACTCTACCAACACCTCTACCTGTAGCTCCTGGCGGTACTGGTGCGGGCACAGGCGGAACTGCCACTCCATCCGCAGAATCTTCATCTTCAGGCGCTTCAACCGCCGCAACAACATCATCCGCTTCCAGCAAAAAACCAGAAAAATCATCAAACCTTGCAGAAACAGGAAACTCTGTTTGGGCAGTTGGTGGGTTGGCTGTTATCGCCGTTGTAGCTGGCGGATTAGCGCTGAGAAAACGGCTGTAGGTCGCGCGTTTTAAAATCGTTGTATATTTTTATAAAAAACTGTTGACATGGCGTATGCGCTTATGTTAATTTGAAAGTAATCATTACTGTGTAGTGAAAATAAACAATAAATTGGGTGAGGAGCCAATGTCATGTAATATGCCAGAATAGGTATAAACTATTCGTATATAACAAAAACAAATTGGGAGGAAAAAATGTTATATAAAAACAAAATAAAAGTACAAAACATACTAAAGAGCGCAGTAGCTTTAATGCTTATGCTCACACTGTCTTTATCTACAGCTTTGTCGCCACTGGCTAAAGCAGAAGAAGCAAAGTATACATGGAAGACTTTAACGTCAGCGCCAGTTCCTGATCCTAATCCTACTAGTGTTAGAAATGTTTATATCAGTCCAGACGGCTCGAAACTTTTTACCCTTGAGAAGGATGCTACTTATGGCTCAAACTTATGGATGTCCGCAGATGATGGGGCTACTTGGAGAAAAATATGGTCGAAGCAGACAACAATAGGGTACGCACAGCCGTCGTTTAGTGCAGACGGATCTAAGATAGTAATGAGATATGCTGGATCATCGTATTTCTATGTATCAACAGACGGTGGTCAGAGTTGGACGGAGCGTCATGGCGCGGAATATCCGATTATTAGTCCAGACGGTTCCTTTTTAGCGGGATGTTCTAGTAGTGGTGGTGTCTATACAACCCACATTTCTACTGACGACGGTCAGACCTGGACTCAGAAAGGTACTAATAATGTGATGTGCCCTATGAATGTGTTTAACAACGGTACAATGATTACTCAAAGTAATGGTGATATGGCAAAATCAACTGATTATGGTCAGACCTGGACGGAAACCCCTAATGTTTTAAACGTGAACTACACGTCGTCATTCAGTAATAACGGAAATACCATATTTGGGGGAGATAGGATTTCGCTGGACGGCGGTAATCACTGGACTCCTTCAAACGCTCCAATTCCAGCTGGTAAGGAAATTGCGAGAACGGGTATTAGTGATGATGGTAAGAAGTTGTTTATTGCTGCTGAGCAGATTGGCGCCAACCCTAGTATAATGACGCTTATTACGTCAGTAGACGGAGGCAGGACTTGGCATTCGGAAGATCTTGACAGCAGTGATACAGTTATGTCAAATGACGGATCTAAGATGTTTCGTATGCAACTCGACGGACACAATGGTCTCTACTTCGTAGGAATTCTGTCGACATCTCAGCCTGTAACTCCTGGAGCGGGTGCGGGTGGAGCCGCTACTCCTTCATCATCTACTTCTGCCACTCCTGGGCAGAAACCAGGAAAAGCGTCAGGGCGTTTGGCGGAAACAGGAATCTCTGTTCAGTTAATCGGCGGATTAGCTGTTATCGCCGTCGCAGCTGGTGCGTTGGTGCTAAGAAAACGGCTGTAAAAAATTAGGTCATAGATGGAGCGAGCTTTTGAGATTCAATCTCATCATAAGGCTCGCTCTTTTCTATATTGGAAAGTAGATAAATTGATAATAAAATAAGTTCGCTTTTTTGATTTGGTGTAAAATAACGGATTTTTCTGTTGATTCGTCGTTGTGCGATTTCGCCGGCAATGCTAATGAATTCCCAGAACAGGGCAGAAAGTGATTTTCTGAGGATAATTGCTGATGGTACGATAATTGCCCAGAAAATAACCATTAAAATTGCGGGCAGACTGATGTTCGTGAAGGGGATTTTTCCGAGGAAAAAGAAGAAAAATAGCTGGTCAATCACAAAAGGTGCGAGTAGTATCGCTCCGAGTGTTATAACTAAGTAAATGCCCAGCTTTCTCATAGATCTAACTGTAGCAAATAAGATATTGACTTGCAATCATAAGCGTAATGTGTTTTAACTCTGATTTGCGTCGATATTTGGACTGGAAAAAATTGTCAAAAACCTGTATAATATAGCGGTTATGACAGAGGTAATTCGTGTTAAAGGTGCTCGTGAGCACAATCTAAAAAATGTAGATATTGAGATTCCACGAGATCGGCTGGTGGTGATTACGGGGCTTAGTGGCTCTGGGAAATCCAGCCTGGCATTTGATACGATTTACGCCGAAGGTCAGCGTCGTTATATGGAGAGCTTGAATTCTTATGCGCGTCAATTCTTGGGTACGATGGATAAGCCTGACGTTGATTCGATTGAAGGGCTTAGCCCAGCGATTTCAATTGACCAGAAGTCGACCAGCCGCAATCCGCGATCTACCGTGGCTACAGTTACCGAAATTTATGATTATCTTAGGCTTTTGTTTGCGCGAATTGGTGTGCCGCATTGTCCGATTTGTGGCAATGAAGTGACGCGTCGCACGACCGAGGTGATTATTGACGAGATTTTGCGACAATTTGTTGATAAGCGAATTTTGCTATTGGCACCAATTGTTAAGAATAAAAAAGGTGAGTTTGCGCATATTCCGGAGCAATATCAGCGACTTGGTTATGCCAGGGTTCGCGTGGACGGCGTGGTATACGCGCTGGATGAATTTCCGGAGCTGCAAAAAAGTTACAAGCACAATATCGAGCTGGTGGTTGATAGGTTGGCGTTGGCGGCGGAAATGCGATCCCGACTAAGTCAGAGTGTCGAGCAAGCGCTGGATCTGGGTCAGGGAGTTATCGAGGTTTTGGACGCGGATAGCGACGAAGTGAAGACATTTTCGCAGAGATATGCTTGTGTTGATCATCCTGATGTCGATATTCCAGAACTGGAGCCGCGACTGTTTAGCTTTAACGCGCCGCAGGGAGCTTGTCCTGTGTGTACGGGTTTGGGGTCGAGGCTGGAGGTTGATCCAGAATTAGTCTTTAATAACAATTTGACGATTTCCGAAGGCGCGATTCGACCGTATAATCGAATGAATTCTGACGCTTGGAATATGAAGCGATTGGCGTCTGTTGCTGAAGCTCACGGATTTAGTTTGAAAGTTCCCGTAGGCAAACTTTCTGATGATGCTAAACATAAAATATTATACGGAACTGGCGATCAAAAATATCGCGTTGATTTGGGTGGCGGTCGGCATT
>UNSR01000060.1:0-4034 GCA_900557595.1 Candidatus Saccharimonadota bacterium
CGAAAAAGGAGTTGACGCTGGAAGTTCAAGTTCAGCCCCATACGGCGGCTCTGAAACTGCCACATCTCAGCCAGAAAATAGCAATACCGAGAATCCGTCACAAAATAAAAAAGACGATTCTGCGGGAAAAATAGATATAGAAAAGAATTCAATGTATTACGCAAAATACAACGTTCGCGAAGGTTTTTCAGCTTACTGTGTAGAACACGGTTACGAGGATCCTCAAATAGTAGACTGCTCGGTATATTTTTGCGATGGGGATGATATGGTTCGGCTTAAATTCGATTTTTTAGATCTCGCCGAACAAACTCAGAGAAAAAGAGTACCTGAAGCTTCGGATCTAATGAGAAAAACAAACACACTAGCAATACAATACGAGGATTATGTTCCAACCGAAATCACAAAGAATGAAGACGCATGTCGAGAGAAGAAAAGCAGCGTAGGACAATTCACTAAGCCTGTATCTTCTTCACGCAGCGAAAATGAGCAACACCTCTGCCTTCCTCAATTTATGGACACGATAGATGGTAAAAAGGTGGGCATGAAAATCACAAAGACTACATCTGTCGATGAGAAAGAGAATGACGGACCGTACTATCCTCTATACAAGATTGGTACTTCTGAACAATGTTTTGATCTGAGAACTATTCGCGATTAGACATACATTATCACAACGATATCAAAAATCCCCCGAAAGTTCGGGGGATTTAATTAGGCTTGTGCTGTCAAGATTATTTGTTAATCTTTGTAACAACACCAGCACCAACTGTACGGCCACCTTCGCGGATAGCAAAGTTCAAACCTTGCTCCATAGCGATTGGTGCAAGCAACTTAACCTTGAAGGTTACAGTGTCGCCTGGCATAACCATTTCTTTGTCAGCTGGCAATTCAACTTCACCAGTAACGTCAGTTGTGCGGAAGTAGAACTGTGGCTTGTAGCCCTTTGAGAATGGAGTGTGGCGACCGCCTTCTTCCTTCTTCAAGATGTAAACTTCAGCTTCAAACTCAGTGTGTGGAGTAATTGTGCCTGGCTTTGCCAAAACTTGACCGCGCTCAATGTCGCTGCGCTCAATACCACGTAGCAAGACACCTGCGTTGTCACCTGCTTGACCTTGGTCAAGAGATTTCTTGAAGGCCTCAATACCAGTTACAACTGACTTCTGAGTTGGCTTCAAGCCAACGATTTCAACTTCGTCGTTCAATTTAACAACACCCTGCTCGATACGACCAGTTGCTACTGTACCACGACCCTTAATTGAGAAGACGTCCTCAATTGGCATAATGAATGGCTTGTCCATGTCACGTGCTGGCTCTGGAATGTAGCTGTCCATTGCGTCAACCAATTCCATAATAGCGTCTTCGTATTTCTCTTCACCTTCAAGAGCCTTAAGAGCAGAACCCTTGATGATTGGAGCGTCTTTGTCGAAGCCGTTCTTTTCAAGAAGTTCGCGAACTTCTTCTTCGATCAGCTCAACCATTTCTTCGTCAGCCATGTCCATCTTGTTCAAGAAGACAACGATCTTTGGCACACCAACCTGCTTTGCAAGCAAAACGTGCTCACGAGTCTGAGGCATTGGGCCGTCAGTTGCAGCGATAACCAATACCGCACCGTCAACCTGAGCAGCACCGGTGATCATGTTCTTGACGTAGTCAGCGTGTCCTGGCATGTCAACGTGTGCATAGTGACGATTCTTTGATTCATACTCTTGGTGTGAAGACGCGATAGTAATACCACGTTGCTTCTCTTCTGGTGCGTTGTCGATCTGGTCGTACGCAACAGGTTTGTTAACTGCGCTTGGTAGGCGCTTTGCCAACACTGCAGTAATCGCAGCAGTCAGCGTAGTCTTACCGTGGTCAACGTGGCCCATTGTACCAACGTTAACGTGCGGTTTGCTTCGGTCAAATGCATCTGCCATTTGTAGAAGTTCTCCTTAATTTAATTATTATTTTTCACGCGGGTACAGTCCATAAAAAAGACCTCACGGCGTATGAGTTTAATTATAACGATTTTCCAATCAGTTGTAAATAGTCTATTTCTTACGATAATACTTCGCCAAGAACGAATCGCGAAACTCGTAAAAAGTCCCGTCCTCCAAGCTGGCACGAATATCATCAACCAACTTAACGATAAATCGCTCATTATGAATTGACAACAACGTTCCAGCCAACGACTCGCGGGCGTGCAAAAGATGACAGAGATAAGCCGCCGTGTAATTCTTGCAAGTATAGCAATCGCAATCGTCCATAATCGGTGCAAACATCTCACGGTATTTTTGACCGCGCACATTGACCCGACCAAACGGCGTATACGCGGCGCCATTCCTGGCTACTCGCGTCGGACTCACACAGTCAAAGGTGTCAATTCCCTGCTCAATTGCCGCAAAAATATCATCAGGCTCGGAAATTCCCAGTAAATGACGCGGTTTATTTTCAGGCAGAATTTGATTGACCCACTGAATCGTCTGCGCCATAGTTTCTTTTTCCAACGCGCCACCGATTCCATAGCCGTCAAAATCCATCGCGCCCAAAAACTCGGCAGTTTGCTTTCGCAAATCCTCGTAATTCGCGCCTTGCAAAACGCCAAATAAAGCTTGATACGGCTTATCTGGACAAGCCGCCCGCAAACGCTTGACTTCCGCCAAACTTCGCTCCGCCCAAGCATGCGTCCTGGCCAGCGCCTCAACTTGATATTCGTACGGATCAATCAAAGAGGTCAATTCGTCAAACGCGAAAGTAATGTCAGCGCCAATTCCAGCCTGAATTTGCATGGACAATTCTGGCGTAAATTTATGATAAGAGCCGTCCAGATGCGACTTAAACATCACGCCGTTTTCGTCCACCCAAGCATGACGCGACGATTTTTTGGCAATCGCAATTTCTTCATCAACATCAGTACTCATCGCCAAAACTTTCTTAAATCCAGAACCCAAACTCAGAACCTGAAAACCACCACTATCCGTAAACGTCGGACCATCCCAGTGCATAAATTTGCCAAGACATCCAGCCTTTTCAATCAACTCATGACCCGGTTGCAGATATAAATGATAAGCGTTCGACAGCACCGCCTGCGCGCCGACATCTTTCACCATCTCCGGGATCATCGCCTTAACATTAGCCTTAGTTCCAACCACAATAAACGCCGGCGTTTTAATATCACCGTGTGGCGTGTGAATAATTCCCGTTCGCGCCAACGTGTCGTTAAATCGTGAAGTTATTTCAAAAGAAAAAGGTTTCATTTGATAGATTATATCAGTTTTTTCCGCTACACTAGAAACATGAGCAATAAAACCCTCGTTGATTTGGACCAGTGGCTAGCGCCGCACAAATCCACAATTCAGGCGCGTGAGAAGTATATTTCTTCGAAGCTGAAAAAGGTTTTAAGCGGCAAGACGCCAGCCGAATTCGCGATGGGTTTTTTACATTTCGGACTTCATAAAACGGATACGGGCTGGGCGTTTAGAGAATGGGCGCCGAACGCTACTCGAATATTCTTAGTTGGCGATTTTTCAGATTGGAAAGAGCGCGAGGAATTCGCCTTAAATCGCGATAAAAATGGCGAATGGAGCATAAATCTTCCTGAAAATTCGCTTCGTCACGGACAAAAATACAAATTGCGCGTCTATTGGTCTGGCGGCGACGGCTGGCGGCTGCCTTCATACGCAAATTACGTCGTTCAGGACGAAAATTCTGTCGATTTCTCCGCGGTCGTGTGGTCGCCAAAAACTCCCTACAATTGGCAATATAAAATCCCGCCCAAGCCAAAAGTTCCCCTGATTTACGAAGCGCACGTTGGCATGAGCAGTCAGAAAGAAAAAGTAGCCAGCTTCAGCGAATTCACCGCGGAGGTTTTGCCGCGAATCAAAGAATCCGGCTATAACACCATTCAACTTATGGCAATCGCCGAGCATCCATATTACGGCAGTTTCGGTTATCACGTCAGCAACTTTTTCGCGGTTTCGTCAAGATTTGGCACGCCCGACGATTTTAAGAAATTGGTCGACACGGCGCACGGAATGGGACTGCGCGTCATCATT
>UNSR01000061.1:0-3862 GCA_900557595.1 Candidatus Saccharimonadota bacterium
GTTCGAGTACGGGCGGATTTACTGATTATTCGCTGCGCCATGGCGCCAAAAAGGTATTTGCTGTTGATGTTGGAACGGATCAACTTCATCCAAGTTTGAGACCGAATCCAAAAATTGCTCTTCACGAAAAGACGGATATTCGTGATTTTTATGCAGATGAAGCAATTGATATTATTGTGGGTGATGTGTCGTTTATATCTCTGAGGGAAATTTTGCCGCACGTGGCAGAAAATTTGATGAATACGAATACGATATTGGTTGCTATGGTAAAGCCTCAATTCGAAGCGGGGCGGCATCAGGTTAATAAGGGAATTATTAAAAACGATAAAGTTCGTCGACAGATTTTATCCGATTTTGAAGATTGGGCGAAAAAGTATTTTATTATCTTAGATAAAAAAGATAGTGAAGTGGCTGGCAGTAAGGGTAATCTTGAGCGATTTTACAAATTGAAATTAGCTAAACGTTAAACCTAAATTCAACGACGTCATTTGGCTGCATGACGTAAGTTTTTCCTTCGGTGCGAATTTTGCCGTTTTCACGGGCCTTAACTTCCGATCCCGCTGCAACTAAATCGTTAAAATCGACAATTTGTGCGGCAATAAATCCGCGCTCAAAATCCGAATGAATGACTCCCGCGGCTTGCGGTGCAGTCCAGCCTTTGTGAATTGTCCAAGCCCGAACTTCTTTTTCGCCCGCAGTTAAGTAGCTTTGCAATCCAAGTGTATCGTAGGCTGCGTGAATAAGTTTGGCGAGTCCAGTTTCCTTGACGCCGTAGCTTTCTAATAACTCTTTGGCGTCATTTTCAGATAAGCCCTTCAATTCTTCTTCCAGTTTTGCGCAGACAAAGACGGTTTTTGCGGGACTTACAAGTTCGGTCAATTGGCTCTGTAGATCGGAATTGTTCAATCCTTCCTCGTCGACATTAAACGCATAAATTACTGGCTTGGCGGTGAGTAAATGTAGGTCGGAAATTGCCTCAAAATCCACATCTGACAGGGCGGAAATTGGTACGCCTTTTTGTAAATTGTCGATTAAAGACTGCAGGTATTCAACTTTTTGGCGAGCTTTTGGGTTTGCTTTGGCTTCTTTTTGAAGCTGGGGCAGGCGTTTTTCAAGAGTTTGCAAATCAGCCAGAATAAGCTCAGTATTTATAACCTCAATGTCTTTCTTAGGGTCAATTGGCGCTTCATCATGGCGCAGAATCTTTGAATTCTCAAATGCACGAACAACATGAATAATTGCGTCGCACTCTCTGATGTTGTGAAGAAACTTATTACCCAAACCTTCACCCTTAGACGCGCCAGCAACTAGCCCCGCGATATCGACGAAAGTGACGGTGGCTGGAATAATTTTTTGCGCGTGATAAAGATCGGCTAAAATTTGCAGGCGATTATCTGGCACGGGAACAATTCCTGTGTTCGGCTCAATTGTCGCAAACGGATAATTAGCTGCCAAAATATCATTATTTGTTAAAGCGTTAAAAAGTGTCGACTTGCCAACATTTGGTAAACCAACGATTCCAATAGATAAACTCATATATTTATTATATCATCTGCGGAATCTTTGATATAATTATAAGCATGAGAAGAAAATACTCATTGCCTAAGGTGGGCATGCTGGCAATAGTAGTGGCTTTGGCTATTTCGGTAACGGCTTTTTTTATCTATACATATGCGGCGCCAAGCTCACCAAATTGGACGATAACTGGTAAATCCTGGGTTACTAAGCAATTTAATAAATCAGATACCACTAACTTTGGGTCTAATTGGATGGTTGCTCCAGGAAGATTAAAGAATGTGAAGCCCGGAGATACGGTTGATTGGTGGCATAGTCTTTTTGTTAGCGGAGGAGCCACTGACAATGTTGTGACTGGCGTACAGCAAGATGTGTTCGATTTAAGCTCAAATCAGCCGATGGATAATGATGCCAGTCTGAACGATAGGGGGGCTTGGCATAATGAAGATCCTCGATGGTTTAACGTTATGACGGATTGGAAGGATTATGCTTGGAAGCGAATGAACAATCCAGCGGATTATCTCACTACCTCTATGGAGGCGTTGAATGGTAAATCTCGGCTTGAGGATCTTCATGGCGAGCTTGGAAAGAATAAATTCATGTATACGCGAGTCATTAAAAGAGAGGATATAGGCAAGCGCATTTGTCAGCGAGTTTATTGGAGCAAGCGCAATTCTTTGCCGGTTTCGGGATGGGGCTATTCGCAGTATGCCTGTGTAGAGGTTCCATATGATTATGACGTAGAACCTTCGGTCAGTGTTAACTCGGATTACATTGACACAGAAAATGTTACGAAAATTGAGGGAATAAATGCCGGCTTGAATAATAAGGGTACGTCAAAAACTCAAAATTCTTCGTATGCACTTGCGCGATTTGTTGTCAGAGGGGCTGAAGTATCGGGGCTTACGGGCAAGAGCGATGTGGTTTCATTGCCGGGTGGTACTGCTGATAGTGATTGGCCGTGTGCAATTGTGCGACTGATTAAAGGACAGTATAAAGATAGCTTAAATATTGATAGTGGCGCGTGTGGAAAAATTGTTCAAAATACTGGCAGTCAATTAAACACCGGTCAGACTCCAGTGGCCACAAATCAGATAGATAATTTGGATAGGGTTAAGCTAAGTGCTAACGACAGTCTATGCTATGTGGTTATGGTCAGTAATTACAACGGTTCGGCGCCTTCGACGGATTTTAAATACGCGGTTAAGTGTATCAGATCCTCGAAAAGACCGAAAGTACAGGTTTGGGGTGGCGACATTAAGACCGATAAAGAGGTTATTACTAGCAAGACATCAAACAGCGTGAACGTTCCTGATGAGAATCTTAGTCGTATTGAGTTAGATAAGACTTCTATACGGTCAAGGGGGCTGTGGGGTACAGGTTTAGATAGAAATGGTAATAAAATTGGAGGTAATGTTCATTTTAGTCCTGGCGAATACGGCTTTAAGGGGGGCAACGGCGTTGATCCGCACTGGTCTATAGTATGTGCCGAGGATCAGTATGGCGGTAATGGAAATCAGAGGGCTTACGATAAGAGCGGTAATGTGGCTGATTTACCTAGTTGTCATGGCGATGCGACCAACTTAAAAGACGACTATCAAGCCAGAACAGTCGTAACGACACAGTGGCGCAATCCCGGTCGGGGTGATATGCTGCAAGATGGTTATATTACATGTACGCCCGATTCTATGTATCGCGATATAGTTGGTGACGCATCGCTCGTCTATAATCCTGATTATTGCAAGAGGGGTGTTTGGAGAACGTCTGACTCTGCGAAGTGGATTAGTATAAATAGTTTTGGTCGGCATACGCATTCTAATAGTAAACCAGATCCAGCGAATCTAAACTGTCGGGATGATTCTCGCCCTATAGCAGAAGTTATCTCGTGCTCGAATACGTATGTCTTTAGATTGAAGGGTATTAATTTAGAAGAGCTAAAAGATGCTAAGAAGCTGGAGATTGGTTTTAGTGGAGCTGTAGATAACTATGTTCGAGTGAAAATTAATGGCCATGAAATGAAGGTGTTGGGCAATGAAAACGGCGCAAGACCTGAGGGGGCTCAGTATTCTGGTTGGGGTTTTCCGGGCTATGCTGGAAATTCTCGATTTACTGCCGAGACGCAGCCAGGTACTGTTTTATATAAGGATAATAACTTCATCGATATTTATGTAAAATCTAATCCGTCACATATGGGTCTGCTGATCGAGGATATATCATTGGCTTATAAGATGGCCTATACGAATCAGAATGTGTACGGTTCTTGGGGTGAATATGGAATTATTGCTAATGGTAAGGCGGATTCGGCTTCGGGGGCTGGATTGTCATCGTCGTTTAATGGTCGCTCGGG
>UNSR01000062.1:0-3855 GCA_900557595.1 Candidatus Saccharimonadota bacterium
CTGGACTATTACACAGGCATGGTTTTTGAGCTTTTTGACAATTCGCCAGAGAATAACCGAGCGTTGTTTGGCGGCGGACGATATGACGGATTGGTCGGGCTATTTGGCGTTGAACCGATTGCTACGGTAGGCGTTGGCATGGGCGCAACAACGATGGAACAATTTTTGGAAGTGCACGGCTTGTTGCCTAAATTGGCGTCTAAAACGGATGTGTATATAATTCCGGTGTCAAAAGAATCTATGGCTGGCGCGGACGATTTGGCGCGAAAATTGCGCAGTGAAGGCGTGCGAGCGGAGTTGGATATCACCGGTCGAAAAATCGACAAGCAGATAAAAGCGGCATTAAAAAAGCAAATTCCGTTTGCGGTGTTCGTGGGTGAGGATGAAATTGCTAGCGGTGCATACACGGTTCGAAACTTGGTGGAATCTGATGAGCAGAAGGTTGGCGCTGAACGAATCGTGACAATTGTCAAAGATCGCCGATATGATGGCGATGAAGACGCTCTGTTTGAGGTATAGTCTGATATCTGTTATAATTAGTCTTTATGAAGACTACTGTGAAAAAACTATCAGATACTAAAGTTCAATTGACGATTTCTTTGGATGCTAGCGAATTAGCTGACGCAGAGCAGGTTTCCTTGACAAAGTTGGCGCGCGACATTAAAGTTCCAGGTTTCCGCAAAGGAAAAGTTCCCGCAAGCATAGCCGCTAAGCATGTTGATCCGAATGCGCTTCAGGAGCAGATTTTGGAGAATGCTTTATCAAAGGCAGTAGCTGAGGCGTTTTTGCAGGAAAAATTGCAAGCTTTGGACCGACCTAGTGTTGAAGTTAAGAAGTTTGTTCCTGGTTCTGAGTTGGAATTTACGGCTGAAGTTGAAGTTATTCCGCCAGTAAAATTGGGCGATTACAAAAAATTGACAGCGAAAAAAGAAGTAGCCAAGGTCGAGGATAAAGATGTTGACGAGGTTATTGAACGAATCCGTAAAAACTATTCTGAAAAATCAGAGGTCAAGCGTGCCGCTAAGCTCGGCGACGAAGCTATAATTGACTTTACGGGAAAGAAAGATGGCGTGGCGTTTGACGGCGGTTCGGCTAAGGAATATGGCTTGAAGCTTGGCGAAGGTCAATTCATTCCGGGATTTGAAGAAGGCGTGATTGGTCATAAGGCTGGTGAAGAGTTCGATTTGAAACTAAAATTCCCAGAGGATTATCACGCTGAGAATCTGGCAGGTCAAGACGTTGTGTTTACCGTGAAACTTCACAAGGTTAATGAATTGAAATTGCCAGAACTAAATGATGAATTTGCTGCAAAATGCGGTCCATTTACAGAGATGAAAGAAGTAAAAGAGGACATCAAGCGTGAACTCACCGCACAAAAAGAGCGTGAAGCTGACGAGAAATTTAAGGACGCGTTGGTCGGTGAGCTGACGGAAAAAAGTAAGGCGGCACTGCCAGAACTTTTGGTCGAGGATCAATTGCGATCAATCGAGCGTGACTTGACTCAGAATTTGATGTATAGTGGACTGAGTTTGGATAGCTATTTGAAGACTCAGGGCTTCAAGGATAAGGAAGAGTGGACTAAAAAAGAGGCTCGTCCAGCGGCTGAAAAGCGTGTTAAGGCCGGCTTGGTATTGGCAGAACTATCGAAGGAATTGAAGATTGACGCTTCTCGCGACGAGATCCAGAAACAAATTGACTTCTTCAAGCAACAATACGGTAAAGATAAGAAAATACTGGAACAATTTGACAACCCAAATGTCCACCGCGATATTGCCAACCGAATGATTACAGATAAGACCGTTGCTAAATTGGTTGAATTAAACACGAAGAAATAGGGTAAATATGCCAAAATCATATCTCATTCCAACTGTCGTTGAAAAGTCGGCTGACGGCGAGCGTGCTTTCGATATCTATTCGAGATTGTTGAATGAGAGAATTATTTTCCTTGGCGAAGACGTTAACGAACATACCGCTAACAGTGTAGTGGCGCAATTACTGCATTTGGCATACGTTGACCCGCAAGCTGACATATCGCTATACATCAATAGTCCAGGCGGCAGCGTTTATGACGGTATGGCAATTTATGACACGATGAATTTTATTAAGCCCGATGTGGCGACGTATGGAATTGGTTTGCAGGCAAGCATGGGGGCGTTTTTGCTCAGCTCTGGCGCTAAGGGCAAGAGGTTTTGCTTGCCGCACGCTAAGGTGATGATTCATCAGCCGTCTTCTGGAACGCACGGAAAAGTGACCGACATGGAAATTGACATGAAGGAAACTTTGGAAGTTAAGGAAATGTTAGCGAAGATTATGGCGAAAAACACCGGTCAGAAGTTGACTAAGGTTAAATCCGACATGGAGCGTGATTATTGGATGACGCCGGATGAAGCTGTAAAGTACGGTCTAATCGACAAAGTCTTGACTAAATTGTCGTAAAAAATTGCGTGTTTGTTGTTAAAACTACTAGTGATTCTGCTTGTGGTTTTTGGAGGATATTGTCATAATTTGAGTTAGGCAAGGAGGGTTTATGAGGCAATATTTAGATGCATTGAAATACGTTCGTGATAACGGTGTGCAAAAAGGCGATCGTACGGGAACGGGAACGACGGAAATTTTTGGTATTCAGACGCGATATAATTTGGCGGACGGATTCCCGGCTATGACCACGAAGAAGTTGTATTTCAAAAGCGTCGCTCATGAGCTTTTATGGTTTCTTAAGGGCACGGGCAATATTGAATATTTGGCGCAAAACGGCGTTCATATTTGGGATGAGTGGCCATATAAAAATTACTTAGAAAAAACTGGTCAGAAAATACCAGAAATTAACGGCGACGAATGGCGCACTGGAATGAAGGAATTTATTGATAAGATTGCGAGCGATCACGCGTTTGCTGAAGAATGGGGAAATTTGGGTCCTGTTTATGGTGTCCAATGGCGAAAATGGCCGGACGGGAAGGGCGGAACTATTGACCAGATTCAGAACGCCATTGACACAATAAAGGCAAATCCAGAGTCACGTCGGAATATCGTGAGTGCGTGGAATGTGGCGGAAATTGATGACATCGTTCAAGCCGGCGGGCTGCCTCCGTGCCATACGATGTTTCAATTTAACGTAAGACCTGGCAAGAACGGCGAGAAGGACAAACTGGATTTGGCGCTGACTCAGCGCTCGGCGGATATGTTCCTTGGGGTGCCGTTTAATATTGCCAGCTATGCGTTGCTTTTGTCGATTGTCGCTCAAGTTACCGACAAGCAACCCGGAGAGTTTGTCCATACCTTAAATAGCGCGCATATTTACAATAATCATCGCGCGCAAGTTGACGAGCAATTATCGCGCCGTCCGCTGCCGCTACCGAAACTGTGGCTCAATTCAGACATCAAGAATATTGACGATTTCACGATTGATGATATCCGTCTGGAGGATTATGAATGTCATCCAGCAATAAAAGCGCCGATTGCGGTGTAGTGTGATTCTCGCGGTCAGTGATTTGCACTTATGGACTGAGTGGCTAAGGTTTATTTTTTACGGAGATTTTTCTTCGGCAGAATTTTATATCGTCTGGTGTCGGGATTAAACTGTATATCTCTATACGTTCCTTTTGCTGTAGAACTGTCATTTTCAGATGTTCCTCTTTCCAGTAAGAACGCTTTGCTGTTGACCGTTCCGTCCTCATTATGGGTAGGATTATCGACAAGTATCGCGATGAGAGTGTGTACTGAATTCTGATATTCTGGTATATCTGTAATTTTAAGATCGCCGCTCTCTTCGGGGAGCGGTTTTTTATTGTGATCCGGTGATTTGCGAACCGTTGGAGAGGCGGTAAACAGCAAAGAGGAACACAGGGAAGCGGAAAA
>UNSR01000063.1:0-3796 GCA_900557595.1 Candidatus Saccharimonadota bacterium
TCTGTAAAGCAGGTGATTCAGCGACATTAACAATTTCATCCGCCAATTTATTCACATCCCAATAGTCAAACCGCATAATATTATTCAGAACCTCACCGACGCCGGATTGACGACTAATAAGTAACGCCGTGTCATGATGTGCCGCCTCCAAAGCAGTCAAGCCAAATGGCTCAGAAACCGAACTCATCACAAAAACATCAATCAAGCAGTAAATATCTCGCCACTGCTTTCCGCGCACAAATCCCGTAAAAATCATCTTATCGCTAATCCCTAAATCTGCCGCTAGCTCAATCAGTTCGTCTCTTTGCTCGCCATTTCCGGATAAAACAAAAACAATCTTCTCATATTTTTCAAGCGCCTTCGCTGCGGCTCGCACAAAATACGTCAAACCCTTCTGAACCGTGAGTCGCGTCAACGCGCCAACAACCGTATAGCCATCCTTTTTCAGCTCCTCCAAATATCTGTAAGTGCTGGCGTCATACTTATGCGGCGGCAAATCAGCCAAATCAATTGCGTTATAAACCACCTCAATTTTCTCTGACGGAATGTGATAATTCTTAACGATTATTTCCTTCGTGATCTCGCTAACAGCGATTATCCGATCAGCCATCAACAAGCCTTGTTGCTCAATTTCGTGAACCAGAGGATTTCCTGACTGCTCGCCAGAACGGTCAAACTCCGTCGCGTGAACGTGCACAATTAGTGGCGCGCCCGTCATTTCTTTAGCAATTATTCCAGCTTCCATCGTCAACCAATCATGCGCGTGAATCGCGTCGGGCTGATGATTTTTCACAAACTTCCGAACATATTTGCCATAACGCCTTTGTACAGCACGCATCGGCGAAAGACCATATTCATCCTTAGCGTTTTCGCGATCTTCCTCTGAACCGTTATTATACGCACCCAAATCGTGATAATTCGGCGGCAAAGGAGTAGCTGAATAGATATTCATATAGTCAATTCCGGGATGCTTGGCGGTGTAGGGGATAATAAAGTCAATATCAACGCCCTCCGAAGCAAGCGCCTTCGACATCTGATAGCAAGCAACGCCAAGTCCGCCACTATTGTGCGGAGGAAGTTCCCACCCAAGCATTAAAATTTTCATCTCTGAGTTAATTGTAGAACTACGCTTATGTTTTTTCAAGAGATTTTGGGATCTTTTTCACGAGTTTTTTTATTTTTCACAATTTTAACATTTGCGACAAAGCTAATTCGTGATAAAATGGTTGCTATAGGAGTGTAGCTCAGGTGGCTAGAGCACTGGTCTCCAAAACCAGGTGTCGGGGGTTCGAGTCCCTCCACTCCTGCCAAGATTCTCGCTTGAAAGAGAATCTTTTTTATTAGTCAAAAATCTGCTATAATTTCTCAATATGAAACCTTTATCACCTTCACTTCCGCATATTATCGCCATGGTTGGTGCGCCAGGTTCAGGGAAGACACAATTCGCTGTAGAATTTGCAAAGATTTTCAATTCTCCAGTGGTAAGTTCTCGACAATTTGAAGTTTTTACGGACAATACAAAAACCATTTCTGACGCAACATTGTCGCTTTTAGAAGAATTTTTGAAGACTAAACAAACTGTCATTTTGGACGGATCAACGGATCAGCGCACGAATCGTATGCGTATCAATCGCCTTGCTAGGGAATATGGATATAAAGTCCTATTTGTTGGGGTGCAAACCGATCCCGCCACAGCCAAACATCGCTGGATGAAGACTTACGGCGGAAATGACGAATCTTTCGAGCGACGATTGAAGCAGTTTTCAGCACCACACAGCAGCGAATCTTACGTCGTGATCAGCGGTCGTCACACCTTAAGTAGTCAGGCTCGCACTGTTCTTAAGCAAATTGGTGCCAGTCGCCCAGAAGCTCCACGCCGCCCAATTGCCGGAAATCGAATCAATATAGGTTAGTTATGACAATTATTACCGACGAAGAATTCGGAGAAATTGTCGTTAAAAAACGTAGCTTGTCGAAGACTGTTAGTTTGAAAATTGCGCCAGACGGACGAATACAAATTACAATGCCACCATATGCGCCGCTGTTGACCGCAAAGGCATTGATTAAAACCTCTCGAAAGCAAATCCGCGAATTAGTTTCTCAGTACAGAGAAAAACTTTCTTACACGAAGAACCAGCAA
Organism: Candidatus Saccharimonadota bacterium; assembly: GCA_900557595.1. Taxonomy (GTDB): domain Bacteria; phylum Patescibacteriota; class Saccharimonadia; order Saccharimonadales; family Saccharimonadaceae; genus Nanosynbacter. The sequence continues at coordinate 2,141 of UNSR01000063.1, forward strand.
ATTGGCAAAAGCCATCATTTATTGATACAAACGACCGCGAAACCTTCGAGTGTAAAAATCGTCGGGACGCAGATATTGGCAGAAATCAACGAAGCGGAATCCGTCGAATCGGCCGCAAACCAACAACTTATCCGCAGTAAAATTCTGGCAGCTCTTAGAAAAGAAGCCAAGTCATATTTACCAAGACGATTGTCGTTTTTAGCGAAAGAACACGGTTTTTCTTTTGCTCGGAGTAAAATCACACACTCATCAAGTCGCTGGGGAAGCTGCTCTTCATCTGGGACGATTAGCTTGAACATCGGGATGATGAACTTGCCATTTGAGCTAATTGATTACGTAATTATCCACGAATTATGTCACACCAGGCATATGAATCACTCGACGAAATTCTGGGACGAAGTTTCCAAATTTGACCCGCATTATAAAATCCACCGAAATGAATTGAAAAAATATTCGCCATACATATAGAAACGCATATGCTTATGTTATACTTTAGCTATGTGGGCGCTAATTTTTCTATTGATCACTCTGAGTGTTGTTTTAGGTGTTATAGCTATTGTTTTACATAAAATATTGTCGGAAATTAGCGATAAACCTGATTATAAAAATGATAAAAAAAGCCTCAGCGAACATCAAAGAATGATCACGCTTATCAATAATATTACCGACGCAATTCTCAGTACAGACGAACACGGAATTATCAATACGTACAATTCTGCGGCACTTAATTTGATTGACACGAACAGCGGAATTAACGGCGAACATATCAGTCAGGTGCTGAACCTTGAAACGACAGATAAAAAGCCGATTGACATTTTTAAGGAACTCACCAAGTCTTCCGCAATTCGCCAGCGCGACGACATTCTGATGAAAATCGAAGATGGCGATTATATTCGCCTGGAAGTTACGCTTGCGCCAGTTCAGGGCGGCGACAAGATGACGCCGGACGGATATGTACTTATCTTGCGCGACATCACGAAGACGAAGAGCCTCGAGGAGGAGCGTGATGAGTTTATTAGCGTAGTTAGTCACGAATTACGCACGCCAATTGCGATTGCTGAAGGTTCGCTGAGCAACGCCAAATTGTTGGTCGAGCGTAAAATGACTAGCAAAATTCCCGAAGCCATTGACGAATCTCATAAGCAAATTTTATTCTTAGCGCGAATGATCAACGACCTCAGTACGTTATCGCGCGCAGAGCGAGGTGTGGCTGATGAAACAGAAATAATCGACGTAGCGGAGCTGGCGGCTCAGATAAATTCCGAATATTCACCTCAGGCGAGCGAAAAAGGTTTGGCTTTCAATTTGGATATCGGCGGGCGACTTGGCGTGGTTAAAGTTTCTCGTTTATATCTGGAGGAAATTCTACAAAACTTCATCACCAACGCCATTCGATATACACAAAAAGGCTCCATAACTTTATCAATCAAGAAAAATAAATCTGGCGAAATCACCTTCAAGGTTATTGACACGGGAATTGGCATTAGCAAAGCCGACATAGCAAAAATTTTCGACAAGTTTTACCGTGCAGAAGATTATAGAACTCGCGAGACGAAAGGCACGGGATTAGGCCTATACGTTTCCGCTAAGTTGGCGAAGAAATTGGGCTGCAAAATTGAGGTAGAAAGCCGATTAAACCACGGATCGACGTTCGGA
>UNSR01000064.1:0-3672 GCA_900557595.1 Candidatus Saccharimonadota bacterium
GTGTAGCCACCAGCGCTTTCTTGTCTAACTCAAGCTCGAAGCAAATTGAAGTGACGAATACACAGACCATCTCTGGGTGGAGCGTTGTGTTGTCGGCATCTGACGGCGCGACCGCCAAATGGAAGCGAACTGCTGGCACAGAATCGTATATGTTCAACGGTACTAATGGTGATCAGGGATTTCTGTCTGTCAATTTTGGCACATCATCCGTCTTAGCTTCGGGTAGTTCATTGAGCGGTTCAACTTGCCAAATATCAGGAATATCAAAGGGTGTTGATTCTCAATTTAAGGTAGGGACTGCTACGGCTAACGGCGTTACATTGATGAGCAGTAGCGGGTCAACTGGTCAATTGGGGTGCGCATTTTTGCTACAGAACGTTCGATTAAATCAGACTATTCCAGCATATCAAAAACCAGGAACTTATGAATTGCCAATGACATTAACGGTAACAGCGCAATAGGGTTGAGTATGAAAAATAGAGTAAAAAAATTATTCATCGTCATAACATTACTAGCTACTTTGAGTAGTCCTTATTCGGCTTTTGCGAACTCGTCGGCTAATTCTAATTTGTCGCAAGTGATTACTGATTGCGCTCGCGATTCTCTGGAAACAGGTAGCCAGATGAATGAGTCAATTTGTCCGATTTTTCCGCCAAAATTCTCTAAGTTTGATTTGGTAAATGGGAAAGATCTGCTGGTGTATGGCGTTTATGACGCGGTTCATACGGTAGCTAATCCCGCGACGGGTCAGCACGATTTGAAGGTTGAGTTTGGTGGTCGGACTTTTGTTTTGGGGCGGGACAGCGAGCTTAAAGTTAACGGAAATATATGGGTGTTGGATTTTTCAAATTGGCAGAATAATCATCCAGGCGATAATTTTATGCCACCAGCTCCAGAACACACCTATAACGGTCGTGTTACGACTAAACTGAAGGCTAATGCGACATCTGCGGAAGTAGTGCGGTTTGCTGATTTTTCATTTACTACTCCGAAAAAGACCGTGGAAAAGACCATTGAAGATGTTATTGGTATTCCAAAGATTGTTAAAAAGATAAGTAAGGCTTTGGCTAATACGGGAATTAATTTATGGATGATTATGGCTGCTGGTATTGGTGTAATTGTTGCGGCGTTCATTATGTTATTTATTGTTAAAAAACAGAAAAAGAGGGATAAATGAAAAAATAAGCATAATAAGTTATAATGTAATAAATTAAATCAATTAAGTAAGGAGAAAAAATGAAAAAGTTAACACTATTGATCGTTGCGAGCGTAGGTGTGGTTGGTCTATTGGGATTGTATAATATGGTGAATTCCTCTGTTGCTAATGCTGCAACTACCGCCAATTCTAAGCTATCTCAGACAATTAATCCTGGAGTTTTGAGCACTGATATCCGTGACTCAACGAATTCCTTAGTTAATAATCCAACATTCGCTATGGGCGCTACGACAGTGTCATCCTCATTAGGATCGGGAACTGGTGTTTTTGGGGATAACGACAATCGAATTTATGTCGAAAACCCAGGTGCCGCAGATAATGGCTGGACGTTGACACTAAACGTAGTAACCCCAGGAACTGGTGTTTGGTCTGCAGGCGGCGGAAAGCAGTATAAATACAATGGAACCATTAACGAAGGTCGCCTAACAGTTAATCCATCTGGCGGTACAGTTACCCCTGTAATTGGTGCAGCTGCAGGTATTACCAAGGGTGCTTCTACGACCTTTTCTGGTACTAGTCCCGTAACACTAATGAGCGCTTCAGCGACTGCTAGTAAAATATGGGCTGGATATATAACTAATACCTCATTAGCCCAAACCATCCCAGCTGGTCAGGCAGCAGGTACATACGTATTGCCAATGGTTCAAACGATTACGGCTCTTTAGTAGACTCAGAGTATTAAGCGAGAATAGACATTCTGATGAGTGTCTATTCTTTTATGTGCGACATTGATATAATAAGCATAATAGGTTTTTAAGGAGGGGTATGAAGAATTTATTATGGAGTAAGGTTATTGGAGTGGCGATGATTGCAGGACTGATTTTGCCTGTGGCGGTGTCTGCTAATGGTATTGGTGGTCGGCCGGCAAATCCTGATCCGAATAATCCCAGGACAAGCTCAATTTTCATCTATAATCTTTCTGGTGGCGCTTCGAAATCTGACCAATTGTATGTTCAAAACGGGTCTGATAAAGAAGAAACGATTGAAGTTTATTCGGTTGACGGTACGGTTACGACGACTGGTGATATGACTTGCAAAGAGAAGTCAGAGGACAAAGTTGGTGCGGGCAAGTGGGTTTCTGTCTCTAAAAAAGAGGTGACTCTTGGCGCGAACGAGAACGCACTTGTTGATTTTACGGTAAATGTTCCAAGCAAAGCAGATGTTGGCGAGCATAATGCATGTATGGTTGTTCAGCGGAAGGTTAATCAGGCGTCAAATAATGCTGGCGGCATTCAAATTCAGACTCGTCAGGCTATCCGTATGGCAATAACCGTTCCTGGCGATATTCACCGCGACGTGACGATTGAGAAGTTTAACATTAAGAATTCTAACAGTAGTCAATTGTATGAAATTGCCTTAAAAAATTCTGGCAATGTGTCGGCTGATGTTGACGTAAAGCTGGTCGTGAAAGACCCGATGGGGAACGTTGTCTATAAAAACGGTGGCGTGAATGCAACGATTGCGAATGAAACGCGGCAGTTTAATTATGATAGTAATTTGGCGCCGTTTTGGGGCGGAAAATATAAGGTAGAGCTGTCGATTTCCTATAAAAAGAAGGCTGGCGAGTGGGGAATTAGTCAGGACAAAAATGAGCTAATCACCAAAACTGCCGAGCCAAAAGAATTATTCTTCTGGCCATCAACTACAGCGCTAATGATGATTGGCGGTGGAATACTTTTGTTCATTATTTTGATAGTGATAATTGTCATAAAATCAAAACGGAACAAAAAAACTGTTCAATTTAAAAAACGTTGAGTTTATAAAAAAAGTGATAGAATGGATGTATGAAGAAAAGTTCTCTGATTAGAGCGTTTTTAAGCATTGTGATCGTAGCGCTCGGCGGGGTTTTACTGTTGAAGAATCTCGAGGTTATTAACATTAGCTGGGATATTTTCTGGGGTACGGTTTGGGCTGCAGGCTTTGTATTGTCTGGGCTGGTGAATATATTCAATTATCGAAATAAAACGGCGTGGATTTGGGGATTATTACTGGTTGCGATTGGCGTTCTGATTGGCTTAAATTCTTACGGAATAGTTGACGTTAGTATCTGGAAGGTATTCTGGCCTGTAGTTTTGATTGCTGCTGGTTTGTCGATGATGTTTAATACTAGCCCTAAGGGTGTTAAGCGCTCCAAAAAGTTGGACAAAGACGGAGCAGGTAATGAGAAAATTGCTTGTTTTTGGGGCGAAGAAGACGCTGTAAAAGGTGATTATACTGGCGGTTCGTTGGTTGCGATATTTGGTGGTGTGGATTTGGATTTGCGTCAAGCAAAGATTAAAGACGGTTCTGTGATTGAAATTTTTACATTTTGCGGTGGCGTTAATATTACTTTGCCGGACGATGTGATTATCGAGAACGAAGTGCGCGGATTTTTGGGTGGAACTGATGATAAAACTCTACCTAAAGATTCTGCCAAAAAGACTCTATACCTGAAGGGTGAGTGTATTTTAGGCGGT
>UNSR01000065.1:0-3597 GCA_900557595.1 Candidatus Saccharimonadota bacterium
GCCAGTGATAGAAATAAGTTTTGTGCGATTTTCCACGCGTGCTTTAAGGTTTATGTATTCGTCGAGGTCGACATTTGGCCAAAAGTTCACCAACTGAATCTGTTTATTATCCGACCCGATTCGATCAACACGACCAAAACGCTGAATAATACGAACTGGGTTCCAGTGGATGTCGTAGTTAATTAAATAGTCGCAATCCTGCAAGTTTTGACCTTCTGAAATACAGTCAGTGGCAATGAGGATGTCAATATCCTTATCAGCGAGAGCAGCCCCAAACACGTCTCGATTCTTCGACTTCGGACTAAAGCAGGTTAGGATGCTATTAAAATCTTTTGCCACTCCCGCACAATTGGTTTCTGGATTCCTACTGCCAGTAATAACCCCAGTATTTAAGCCAAACTTATCTTTAATGGCGCCTGATATTTCACCATATAAATAATCCGCTGTATCAGCAAACGCCGTAAAGATAACAATTTTCTTATTATCGCCGTTAATCGGATTTTCAAGCTTTTCTTTAATAACTTTTTCAAGCTCACGCAGCTTAAGGTCGTGATCTGGAGTAATGAGACGGATTTTTTCGATAAGTTCGGACAATACTTCGTGATCATCAGAGAGTTTTTGGCGCCAAGAAATGCGATCCATATCACCAAGTTCAATCCTCAGGTCTTTACCAACTGTATAATCTGAGTCATTGTCATCCTCGTCAATCTCGTTAATTTGCTCCATGACATTACCGAAGTTGAATTTTGTCGTACGACCTTGCTCGAATCGGTCTATATTGTCCATTGTGTCAGCTATGAGATTATCAAGGCGCTCAACCGTTTCACGGAACGCATACACCGAACTTTCCGCACGCTTCAAGAGGTTAGTTATCATAAGAATGTTTCGACCAGCTTCACGGTTCTCCCACGACTTACCCTGGGATGAATTCAAGTCAACGTATTTTGCTAATTTTGATTTGTGCACAAATTTGAGCGGAGTATAAATCTGGAGATTCAGTTTATCAATATATTCAAACAGCGTGTTAAAGTCTATGTCCTCGAGGTCGGTTAGGTTAGGGCGATAACTTTTCGGCGCGAGTCTTTCAGGGAACTTACCGAGGTTTGTTTCATTATAATATTTTTCGATATGCTTTCTGGAACGAGCAATCGTAACACTATCAAGCAGATCAAAAAAGTCAAAGCTAAGCATCTCCAGAAGTTTCTCGGTCGTGCGATTCTCTGGATCAAGCTCAGACCAAGATTTGAAGGCGTTATTTGCATCACGGAATATTTTCTCGAGTGAACCCCCGACTTTAAGCTTGCCAGAAAGTTCATATTCATTACCGCCGCTCGCAATCATCAGCTGGTTCTTAAGGTCGGTAAAATCTATATTCACCGGAGTAGCAGACAACATCAAAACCTTCGTGTTCACTCCAGCCTTAATGATTTTTCGAATAAGTTTACGGTAGCGATTCTCGTAATTTTTATCACTTTTACGAGTACTATGTTCGCCATTACGGAAGTTGTGCGACTCATCAATAACCACCAAGTCATAATTGCCCCAATTGATGAGACTTAGATCGATTCCATTAGAAGTGCCACGCTCACGACCAAGATCCGTATGATAAAGAACATCGTAATTCAAGCGGTCATCAGCCAAAGGATTATTCTTATAATTGCCCTTAAAAGTATTCCAGTTATCACTCAAACGCTTCGGACAAAGAATAAGAACTCGCTGGTTTCTGGATTCAAAATATTTAATAACACCTAACGCAGAAAATGTTTTACCAAGACCCACAGAATCGGCAAGTATACATCCACCATAACGATTAAGTTTTGTGATGCATCCAACTACGGCGTCCCGCTGGAAATTGTAAAGCATATTCCAAACCTTAGATTGCTTGAAGCCAACAGCTTCATTAGGAAGCGAGGCATCATCGATGTCTTCAAGGAATTCACTAAAAATATTATAAAGCGCAATAAAATAAATGAACTCTGGCGAATTTTCTTTGTAAGCTGCCGTAATATTTTCAAGCACGGCATCAGTTACGTCAGCCAGGCGATCTTCATCATTCCACACTTCATTGAAAGTGTTAATGTATTGTTGTGTCAGCGGAGCATGAACTTTGATTATCGTAGAATATGCGTTATTGCCTCGATCTTCACCTAGTTCGGCAGTAGTAAAGTTCGCAAACGGACTATAAGTAGCATCTCCCTCAGAACTTTCTATATTCATAAATGGAGACATCATTTCATTAGAAATATTTGAGCGAAAATGTGCTTTCTTACGAATCCAATCCGCGCACTCCTTAGCTATTGCTTGTTGATTAAGTTCGTTTCGAAGTCGAACTTCAAAGTTGGTGCCATAAAGAGAGCGCTCGCGATTAAGTCTTGGGATGTAAAACTCGCGAGCTTCTTTTGGGGCTTTTTCTTTTGTAAATGTTTCTCCCGTAAAAAGAAAATGAAATTCATCGACAGAGTTTAATTCTTTCTTTAAGGCTTCAAATGCATAAATAGAGAAAGAAGCTGCTGCTATAGAAACCTTACTACCTTTTTTAATTGTCGTTTTTAAATCATCAATTACTTTTCTATTGACGTTGTCTAAAAATTCTGGCGCCTTTGGTGTCTCTGAAGACTCTTTGTTAAATAGACCCATTTGAGTTTTTCTCCACGGTTAAATTACAAGCTATCCTTATCTTAATTATACTATAAAACGACCACCAAAAGTTTGGCTAATGATATAATCTTAACAAGGTTAGGAGGGTGTTATGACGAAACAATCGATAGAGCAGAGGGTTGATAAAGTGCGCGGGTCAATGTTGGGCGGGGCAATTGGTGATGCGCTTGGCTATCAAATAGAGTTTGAGCGCGACATAGTGCCGAGATCAACGACTCGATTCACGGATGGAATTGGTGTGATTTCGGACGATACGCAGATGACGCTATTTACAGCTTGCGGACTTTTATGGCGATCTACGCGACTTCAAACGCGTGGCATAGCGCCGCTTCCATCGAGGGCGATATATTTGGCGTATTTGGATTGGCTTGATACGCAACAAAAAGCTGGACAGGTCGAGCACGCGCCAGTAGCTTGGATAAAAAATATTCCGGAGTTAAACGCCGTGCGAAGTCCAGGAATGACGTGCCTTGATTCACTTTCCTCAGGGGAGATGGGAACGTTAGAAGGCGGTCTCAATGGCAGTAAAGGCTGCGGTGGAGTTATGCGAATTGCGCCGATTGCCTTGTATTGCAAAGAAGACGTTGTCGGTGAAATTTCCGCCAAATCTTGCGCGCTGACTCACGGACATCCTCTGGCAATTCTTTCCGCATACGCGCTGGGATATATAATTTATTACGCACTGGACGGAAAATCGATAGAAGAAGCTGTGCAAATCGCAATTCAGAAAATGAACGACTGGACTACCGAGAAGGTTTATGGAGATCAAGATCCTTTTGAGATTGGTTGTGATAGCGAAAAAGCTGAGCTGACCAAACTGTTTAATAACGCCGTTCGCTTAGCCAAATCTGACGTTGAAGATCAAGAAGCTCTTTATCAACTCGATTTCCAGTCTGCGGCTGAGTCCGGAGGATCTGGAAGAACTGGATCGTCTGTATG
>UNSR01000066.1:0-3562 GCA_900557595.1 Candidatus Saccharimonadota bacterium
AGGCTGCCAAGTCGGTTCTGCAGGCGTTTTATTTAACGAACTCGGACGGCACGAACGTGCTGCTTCAGGAGTTTATTAGAGAGTCGGCTGGTGTCGATATTCGTGCGTTTGTGGTTGGTAGTCAAGTGGTGGCTAGTATGAAGCGTCAGAGTTTGGACGATGATTTTCGTAGTAATTTACACAAGGGTGGCGAAGGAACCAGTATAAAATTGACAGATTCTGAGCGTAAAATGTGCGTGAAAGCCGCTAAGGCAATGGGATTAACGGTTGCCGGAGTCGACTTCATGAGGTCAAGCCGTGGAGCTTTGGTGCTGGAGGTTAATGCTAGTCCAGGATTTGGAATTGAGAAAATTACTCGCCGAAATGTGGCTGGAAAGATAATTGAATACATCGATCGAAACGCTAAGCGTGGTAATAAGAAAGATAAAATCGGCGCTTAAGCATAAACTTGTTATAATAGGTTTATGGACGAGCCTCGTCACTCGACAGTAACTCAGACTGTCATCAAATGGATATTTATCTGCGGTATGCTGATGGTTATTGGTGGGGCAATTTTTTATGCTTTTCGAACGGTTTCGCCAAAAACGGAAATGATTTACCTTAATAAGACGATGCTTCGGGCGGAAATTGCTAATGATGAAGAATCGCAGCGGAAAGGTCTGTCCGGAAGACTGGGAATTGACGAGAATTATGCCATGCTGTTCGTATTTGACCATAACGATCGTCATAAAATGTGGATGAAAGATATGAAGTTTTCAGTTGATATGATTTGGATCAATGATAAAAAGCGCGTCGTCTATGTAAAACATAACGTCAAGCCAGACGCTGAGCCGCATGAAAAATATGCGCCACCGGTTCCTGCAAAGTACGTGCTGGAGGTGAAGGCAGGAGTTGCTAAGCAGGCGAGCGCTACAGTTGGGTCATCGGTAAAATTTGATTTGGAGGAGGATAAATGAGCGTAATAATTCTATTTGGAGCAATTTTAGTAACGGTTTTTGTGGTTGCATTTATTTCATCTCGAAGATTCGGTCCATTGGCGTTGTCGTTGGCGACGGGATTTTTATTGTCAGAATGGTGGGGCAGCTGGCTGACAGGAGTGCTGGACGGCTTTAAATTGGAAACTGGTTTATTGCCAAATGGTGTAATTTCGGGATTAGTTTTAACGTTGGTTCCGTTAATTATGCTTCTTTTAAGCGGTCCGAGATATCAGAAAAAACATGAGAGAATTGTCTCGGCGGCGGGAATCGCGTTTTTGACAGCAGCGCTATTGGTGGTTCCTCTGGGAAAATATATATCATTAGACGGACAGGCGCTGGAGCTGTATAAGATTTTCGCGAATAATTGGCGATATGTGGCTACGTTTGGTCTGGTGTGCGGTATAATTGACATTTTTTCACTACATACTGGCGGACATAAACTCGCTAAGCATTGACCTTTGTGTTGGTTTGTGCTAGGATGAAGAAAGCGGATATTCCGAATGGGTCCATAGCTCAGCTGGTTAGAGCACCTGCCTTTTAAGCAGGGTGTCCCGGGTTCAAGCCCCGGTGGACCCTCCAAATTTGAAATCGACTCCCTTGGCGGAGTCTTTTTTATGGCTTCAGATCCAGATATACTTTAAGTATGAATAGTTGGCTATTTAAGAAGTTGCATATTTCTTGGTTGGTGGCGGTGTGGTGCCTCGGTCTGACAATTGGCGTAATTTCCATCCATTACATACCGCGGTCGTTTGCGGCGAATCCATTATTTTTATTGGTCGGGCTGGCTATTTTTGTAATTGTGGCAATTTGGCGCTGGCGATTTTTTGTGATTTTAGCAATTATTTCTGGAGTTTTGATTGGTCTTTGGCGCGGTGAAATTGGCAGAAAAGGCGTGGAGGTTTATGATTCGTTAATCGGAAAAATCGCAATTATCCAAGGTCAGGTTTTGGAGGATCCTGATCTCGATAAAAATAGTCAAACGGTTCTTAGATTGGGTAATTTGCAGATAAATGATGAAAAATTGTCGGGACAAATTTGGGTGACGACGCCAGATAAAAACTCAATTAAGCGCAGTGATATTGTGAGAGTTAAGGGTAAAATGACGGCGGGATTTGGGGCTTTTTCAGCAAGCATATATCGGGCGAAAATTATTAGCGCCGAAAGACCCGTTCCGGGTGATGTGGCGGTGGGAGTTCGTGATTGGTTTGCCGGGCGAGTTCGCACTCACGTTCCAGAGTCTGAATCTGCGCTAGGGCTGGGATTTTTACTGGGATTGCGACGCGCCATGCCAGCTGAATTAAGTGACAATTTGAAAATTGCCGGATTGACGCATATCGTGGTGGCGAGCGGCTATAATTTAACAATTTTAGTTCGTTTAGCGCGACGATTATTTGCCAAGCGATCAAAATACTTAGCGATGCTCAGCGCGACTGTTATGATAATTGGTTTTATGGCGGTGACTGGATTAAGTCCCAGTATGTCGAGAGCTGGCTTGGTGGCGGGACTGAGTTTGGCAGCGTGGTATTATGGTCGGACAATTCATCCGTTGATCCTACTTCCTGTGTCAGCGGCAATCACACTATTGATAAATCCGCAATTTGGTTGGGGTGATTTGGGTTGGCAATTAAGCTTTGCTTCGTTTGCGGGCGTAATTATGTTAGCGCCGCTTCTTCATTCTTACTTTTTTGGTAATAAAGAGCCGGGCGCGTTTCGACAAATTTTAATTGAAACTTTGTCGGCGCAAATTATGACATTGCCGCTACTTATGATGAGTTTTGGGGTTATTAGCAATGTGGCGTTAATCGCGAATATGTTGATTTTGCCGTTTGTACCACTAGCGATGCTGCTGACGTTTATGTCGGGTGTACTGGTTTTTGTGCCGATAATTGGCATTTTGATTGCAATTCCGACGACGTGGTTACTTGGCTATATGATTCAAGTCACCAATTGGACGGCTGGATTTGAATGGGCTCAAATGGAAGTTAGTATCAATTTGTGGCAATGTGCGGTTTTATATGTGGCGCTAATTTTGGCAATGATTTGGATGAAAAAGCAAACTAAATTAGACCTCGCTAAGATAAATATTGTGGAGTAGTGTATAATAGTAACAGATTGAAATAGCAAATAACTTTAGGAGAAATTATGTCAGGACACAGTAAATTTGCGAACATCAAACACAAAAAAGAAAAAAATGATGCGAAAAAAGGAAAGATTTTCACAGTCATTGGAAGAGAAATTGCAGTAGCCGTTAAAGAGGGTGGACCAGATCCAGACAACAATAGCAGATTACGTGATGTCATTGCAAAAGCAAAAGCAAACAATATGCCAAACGTGGTATCAAAAAAGCTGCCGGAGATGCAGATTCTGTTAATTATGAGCAGATTACATATGAAGGATATGGACCAAGCGGAGTTGCGATCATCGTAGATACATTAACAGATAACAAAAACCGTACAGCATCTAATGTAAGAAATGCTTTCACAAAAGGAAATGGTAACGTAGGAACACCAGGATGTGTATCTTATATGTTCGAGAAGAAAGGACAGATCATCATCTCTAAAGAAGAATGTGAAATGGATGCAGAC
>UNSR01000067.1:0-3326 GCA_900557595.1 Candidatus Saccharimonadota bacterium
CTTAATATCGTTTCCTTGAATCTCCAATTGAGCAATTTTACCGTCATTTGCTCGACGCACTACATCAGATAATGCAACATCTTTAAGATTTGACGCAGGGAAGAGTGTTGCGTAAAAAATTAACGCTACAAAAATTATAATTGCCCAAAACAATCCAAATCGTAAAATTTGACTTATTCTATTCTTTCCATTTCTTTGAGGCATCTTAACAGCCATTCTCAACTAATCCTTTCGCCTATACTAATCAAACTCTCTTTATTATAACACTTCTTAGCGTCAATTTCATCACAATGCCACCACCAACTTGCCAGCAAGAGCCAGCTTTTCCAGTTTTTATAGCAATTAGCATACGCTCTAATTGAGAACCCAGTAACGACACATCATGATGTCGCAAAACGTAATAATATAGCAATTCTTGTGCGACATCATCATCTATCATCGTCAAAAAATACCGACTAAGCACCTCTCCATCAAACTTCTCTATTTCCTGCTCAATTTCCCCTCTTAATTCTCTTTGTTTCCGCCATGCCTCATATACTCCAAGTTTCTGGTATTCATCAAGTTCACGATTTATCTTGCGTCTAAATTTATTCCTCTGATACGCGTCGCTTTGATTTGTCTCATCTTCACACCATTCCAATTTCTGACGAATCGCATATTCATAAATTCTCTGCTTCGTCCAACCATTCATCGGCCTAACTATTTGGCTATCGCTCATCCCCGCCAAGCCTCGCCACCTGGAGCCACGCTTAAGATTCATCGCTACAGTTTCAATAATGTCATCTCGATGGTGCGCTGTCACTATCACGCCGTCAAAATCCGTCGCCACGCCACGCAAAAATTCATACCGTCTTTGACGCGCTAATTCTTCACTGGCATCAGCCCCCAGTTTTTCACGCCGACAAACAAATTGTATTTTATATCTATCAGCTAAAGCCTCGACAAATCTAGCATCACTCGCCGAATCCTCACGAATTCCGTGGTCAAAATGAGCGACCACCAAATCTTTTTCCGTTCGCGACATCAAATCCAGCAAAACTACCGAATCAATCCCACCGCTGACTGCGATAATATATCTCACATATCCATTATCTCACAATTTACCTAAAACGTATTTGGCAAATTTTATACTATCTGTTACAATCAATGCAGTGTGGCACCGTAGCTCAGCTGGTTAGAGCGCAGGACTCATAAGCCTGAGGTCGGTGGTTCGGGTCCACCCGGTGCTACCAGAAATTATCTTTCCTCGTCAATACGACGGGGAATTTTTTATAGACACTGAATTAAATTAGCTCAAGCTCTTCAGATTGAACGCCATCCAAAGCCGCCAATCGTCGCGACACAAAACTATCCAATTCCCATGAATTACGCTGACGCTCCCACGTTGCTAAATCCTTTTTTCGGGTTACTTCTAAAAATTCAGCTAATTCACTGGTGTTGATTTCCATATTTTTTCCTTTTTTGTGTTAATTATTTAACTGTCTTTATACTATCATAAATTTGACAAAAAAGCAATACCTTTTTCGGTCATTATTTACCTTTTCATTCCGCTTGTGGTACACTGGTAGAGAAGGATTTATACACAAAAATGACCCCTGTAACAATCTCATCACTGGCCACCATAATTTTTGCAGCGATTATTCACGCTAGTTTTCAGCTTAGCGTCAGTGTTTTAACGTTACTTAGCGGACATTCAATTGGCAAAAAAACCGCCCAGAGAAAAATTTTTCGTATGAGCAATAGTTTTGTATTTGGTGTCGCAACGATTACCTTGTTACTTATCAGCTCAATTTCCTATTTCCTATCACTATTCATCCACCACGCCACCAGCGCAGAGCAACTCGTTGCCGCCGTCTCTTCGGGGATGATGTTTGGCTTAGGAATCGCAATTTGGGCATTTTACTTTCGACGACAACCAGGAACTTCATTATGGCTTCCACGCAATTTTGCAGAATATTTAAACAAGCGCACCAAAAAAACCAAAAATTCCATAGAAAGCTTTGCTCTGGGAATAATTAGCGTTATTGCAGAAATCATATTTATTATCGCGCCAATTATAGCCGCCAGTCTGGCTATTATCACCCTACCAAACCCCTTCTTGCAAATCATCAGCATAGCGATCTACGTCATTGTATCCACACTGCCGTTGTTTGTTGTTATCATATTAATCGGCAGCGGGCGCAGCATCTCTAATTTACAACGTTGGCGGGAAGACCATAAGAGATTTTTGCAATTCGCCAGCGGCGGTAGCTTATTAATTTTGGCAGCATTCCTATTTGTCGACCGCGTTATTGGCGTCATTAGCTACGGAGGCAATTTATGGTAAAGCCAGGTCAAATTGACGTCATCAAACAAGGAAAACGACCGCCAGAGGAGTTTAGCCCAGATAAGCTCCACAATTCCATAATTGCCACCTGTCTAAGCGTTCGTACGCCAGAAGGTCAAGCTCAAGACATTGCAAAAACCGTCACTCTGGGCGTTATGAATTGGTGCGAAACTCACCCAGAAATAACCTCTGCCGATATCCGCCGCCAAGCACAACGCATTATGAAAACTCTACATCCTGACGCAGCCTATTTATATAAAAATTATAAAACCATAATTTAGGAGATTTGATGTCGCAAAAACCAACTTTTGACTATGACTATATCGTAATTGGTAGTGGCGCTGGTGGCTCACCGGCAGCCAGCATATTAGCAAGTGCCGGAAAAAAAGTTGCTGTTGTAGAAAAATCAACATTCGGCGGGGAATCACCAAACTGGGGAGATGTACCAACTGGATTCTTAACTCACGCTCTTAACGTTTATCAAACAGCCAAAGATACCGCCAAGTTTGGGCTGCGCACTAACTCGGTTGGATATAATTACCCTTCTCTACTCTCCTGGAAAGACAAAGTCGTAAAGAGAACTGGAGCTGGCGGCAATCGCTATTATTACGAAAAACAAGGTATTAGTGTTTTTGCCGGCAATGCACATTTTTTGAGTCCGAACGAAATAGCCGTCAATCGCAGACATTTGTCCGCTCGCAAATTTCTCATTGCAACTGGATCTGATTGGCAAATTCCAGAAATACCCGGGTTAAATGCCATTTCTTATCACACTCCAAAAACTATTTTTAGCTTGAAGCGCCCACCAAAAACCATGTTCATTGTTGGTGCGGGAGCTACGGCGCTAGAATTGGCACACATCTTCTCCACGCTAGGAACAAAAGTTTACGTAGCAGAAAAATCGTCCAGAATATTATCAACATTTGACCCAGAAGTCAGCACTTTGGTTACGAATGACGCAAAAAATCGCAATATTTCAATCTTAGCTCGCACTAAGATT
>UNSR01000068.1:0-3293 GCA_900557595.1 Candidatus Saccharimonadota bacterium
GGCCACGAATTATCCTTGCTTAATAATTGGCAATATGAAGCCTGAGAATTGTCCTGTGGTGTTGACTGAAGATTTCCATTGATGATGTTTGGCAGGTTTTTTATTAGCAGAGAAGTGCCATCGTGAAATAGTTTGTCGTATAATTCTAACTTTGTTTCTTTTCTAGTGAGTGGTTGTCGAGTTTGGGCGTATATAGGGCCGGCATCCATTTTACTATCAAGTTGCATTATCGATACGCCAGTTTCGGTATCTCTACTGGCTATAGCTGATTCGATAGGCGAGGGTCCCCGATATCTTGGCAGTAAAGAAGGGTGAACATTGATAATTCCCGGTGTAAATAAGTCGATAATTGACTGGGGAATGATTTTTCCGTATGCAACCAAAACTCCCGTTACTGGCTGAAGTTGTTTTATATAGTCGGTAATTTCACTGACTTTGCTTGGCTGCAAAACTGGAATATTATGAGATTTAGCGAATGTTTTTACTGGAGGTTCAGTAAGTTTGTGTCCGCGACCGCGCTTGGTGTCGGGTTTGGTAATAACGCAAACAACGTTAAATCCCTCTTCAACGAGAGCTTCTAAAGTAATTAGGCTATAATTTTCAGTCCCAAAGAATACTATTTTCGGCGATATCTTTGTCATAATCTAGCGGTTGCAACTCGCCTTTCTCGTCGAGCGTATAAAAAGCATCTTTTTTATCCTTAATATGGTCTATAAAAACTAATCCATTACAGTGGTCTATCTCGTGCTGCAATACGCGCGCCAAAAATCCTTCGGCTTTAATTCGCACTTCTTCGCCATCTAAATTCATGGCTTTTACGCGAATTTTACTGTAGCGGGGAACTTTTCCGTAAATGCTTTTAACGCTTAAGCATCCCTCGAAATCTTCGACAATTTCACCTTCATATTTCACGATTTCTGGATTGATAAGGGTGATGAATTCGCGAGTTGATTTTCTTTCAAAGTCGGCTCGAACAATCACGACACGCTCTAATTTGTCGACTTGAACTGCAGCGAGGGCAGCGCTAATTTCGTGAGGTCTGGAATCTTCCCAGTCCAGTGCGGCTGCGGTCATTTCGTCTGCCAGTTTTACAACATCATTAGTAACAACGTGGATTTTTGATGATTTTTGGCGAAGATGTGGATTTGGTAATGTGATAATATCGTCTTTTGTCATTGCTATAATTATACCAGAAATTACAGTAGACTTACAGGGTCGAGCTCGTACTGCCAGTGTGATGGCGGCAGGAAATTCAATACGTCAAGAAGCTCTTGTCGTTTGGGGCTTTTTACTACGATTTGCCATCGATATGTATCGCGGACGCGCTCATAAAAAGCGGGCGTTGGTCCAAAAACTTCAATGTTATCAAAATTGAATTTTAATAGTTCGGACAATTTTTTAGCGTTCCTTATGGCGGCGGCTTCGGTTTTATAAACGCAAGTTAGTTTTAATAAGTAAGTAAAAGGTGGAAAGTTGGTTTTTTGCCGCTGAGATATGGTTCTTTGATAAAATTCTGTATAGTCTTGAGATAGTCCGTTTGTGATGGATGGGTGACTTGGCTGGTATGATTGGACGACAACTTCTGTTGGTGTGCTTGACCTGCCGACGCGGCCGACGACTTGGGCGAGCAATTGAAACGTTCGTTCGGGCGATGAATAGTCAGGGAGAGAAAGTCCGGTGTCAGCCTGAACGACTCCGACGACTGTTAAATGTGGCAAATCTAGTCCTTTGGCGATAACTTGCGTGCCGATAATTATATCTATTTCGCCATTTTTCAGTTCATCATAACGCTCGTCCACGGTAGCTTTCAAATCGGTGTCTTTATCAAATCGAGCAATTTTTTTGTTCGGGAATAACCTCTGTAATTCGTCTTCAATTCGCTTAGTTCCGATACCTTTGTGGATGATGTCGGCGTTTTTACATTCAGGGCAACTAGTAGGAACTTTGGTCGAAAAACCGCAAATGTGGCACGACAATTTATGACTATCCGCGTGTAGAGTGAGCGGAATAAAACAGCGTGGGCAGCCAGCCTGCCAGCCGCAGTTATCGCATAATGTGATTGATGCTGTGCCGCGTCGATTGTGAAAAATAAGAACTTGCTCATTTTTTGATAACGCTGTGTTTATAGATTTCAGAAGTGGGTCGGAGAGGAATTGATGCTGAGTAAAATTGTTGCGCTTTGTCATGTCGACCAGCGTCACGTTGGGGCGAACGGTGTCTGGTCTTGCTGGTTTTGTCATTGTAATGATTGGCGTGTTTGATTTTTTTGCAACGTAATAGTCGGCAACTGCTGGAGTAGCGCTACCTAGAATTAGCTTGCCGCGATGTTGATTCGTAAGAACTGAGGCGACGCGAAGGGCTGAATATCGAGGGGATTGCTCTTGTTTGAAGCTCGGTTCGTGACACTCATCAATCACCACAAGTCCGAGCTGTTGCGAGGGCATGAAAAGAGCAGATCGCGGACCGATGATTACTACTGGATCGTTTGAGCTGATGACTCTTTTCCAGATTGCATATCGTTGAGCTTCGGTTTGTTTGGAATGGGTAACTATGACATTTGGTAGATGAGCGGAAAACTCAGCAACCAGTTGCGAGGTTAGGGCGATTTCGGGGACTAAAATTATTGATGATCGCTCTTCTTTTAAGGTTTGTTTTGCGGATTCTATATACACTAGGGTTTTTCCTGATCCAGTTACGCCGTGTAAAAGTGCCGTTCCGGAATGGAGATTTTCGATGGTCTGGAGGGCTGATTTTTGCTCATCTGTGAATACATTTTTTGTTCGATTTTCTGCTGGATTAACTGGGGTGGACTGGCTAATTGAGCGACGTTTTTTGGATAATCCGCTGGGTAAAATTGCTTGCCAGACAGTCGCTTGGTGTGTAGCGTAATATTTACTCATCCATATGGCGGTTTGAACGAGTTCGATTGGCAAGGGATATTCTTCAATGATTTTACTAATTGGCTTGACTTCAAAATCTGGTTGGCGAACTTCTTGTAGGACTACGCCAATAGCATTGATTTTGCCGATTTCTATAGCAACAATCATTCCGGTCGGCAGTCTTTCCTCTGAAGAATACGTAAACGAACTTGCGTCGGCGCGGACGATTCTTGTTGGCGAAACCAAATAGTAATGCATGTTTATATTATATCGCGAAAAAAATGCTAAAATAAGCATATGTATTTTGAGAGTCGTTCGCAGGCTGGGGCAATTCTGGCTGATCAAGTACTGGAAAAGTATCGCTATGAAAACTGCGCAGTGGTTGCAATTGGCGAAGGTGGTGTGCTGATTGGT
>UNSR01000069.1:0-3271 GCA_900557595.1 Candidatus Saccharimonadota bacterium
CTAGCCACTTACCAAGACGCTTCTGCATTACTATAAACACAACTGCACAAATAGCTAAGACTACTAGTATAGGTGAAAATATCAAAGAAATGACGTTCTCTGGCTGGCTAAGATTCATTATCGCCTGGAAAAACACTGCTGTATTGACAAGGCTACCGATAACGAAACAAACCACAAAGAACATTAACCAACCCTTAACACCCTTCAGGGATTCCGCCATCACGACATATTGCACTGGCGCTGCTTGAGGTTGTGCAAAATATTGCTGGCTGACTGGCTGCTGCTCATATGGCGTGTTCTGAGGTTGCGGTGCGGGACCGTATTGTGCGTTTGGATCAGGCTGTGGCGCATATTGCGGCTGCTGAGGTTCTTGTTTTGACATATTAACTTCTCCTTTTAAGAATATTGATATGCTAATTATACCACATTCTTAATTTCCTCTGGTAAAAATCCTTTGTCATGCTTAAAACCGGCTTGCCATTTGTAATCCTTGTTATAGCCCAAATCTTTCATCAATTTAGTCGGAGCGTTCCTGAGATGCAACGGCACGGGAGAATTCGGATATTTACGTGCCAATTCAAAAGCGCCGTGCATTAAATCGGTAATTTCACGCGATTTCTGACTGCGAGCCAACGCAATAGCGCAATGGAATAAATTGTACTTCGCCTCCGGAAGACCGACGCGCTCGACAGCCTCAAACGTTGCAATTGCCAAGCTCAGCGCACCATTGCCCGCCAGCCCGATGTCTTCCGACGCAAAAATCACCATCCGCCGAGCAATAAACTTCGGATCCTCGCCCGCGTCAATCATTCGCGCCAAATAATACGTCGCAGCCGTCGCGTCACTGCCCCGCAATGACTTGATAAAAGCGGAAATCACGTCGTAATGCGAATCACCTTTTTTATCATAGCCCGGAAGTCGCTTCTGAGCCGCCGCCTTAACTACTTCCGGCGTTACTTTTTCGTTAAAACTCAGCGCCAATTCCAAATTGCCCAGCGCCACCCTTGCATCACCATCCGATAATTCCGCCAAATAGTCCAGAGCTTTGGGCGAAACTTGTTTGGACTTTTTCAGAACTTTCAGCGCTCTTTTTAATACGGATATGATTTCGTCTTTTGTCAATCGCTGAAGAACTAAAACTCGCGAACGCGACAGTAGCGGCGTGATGACTTCAAAGCTCGGATTCTCGGTCGTCGCACCGATTAACGTAATTAGCCCACTCTCAACGTGCGGCAAAAACGCGTCTTGCTGCGCCTTATTAAAGCGATGAATTTCGTCAACGAATAGAATTGTCCTGAGTCCTAAATTCCAATTTTGACGGGCGTGTTCGATCACTTGTTCAACGTCTTTTTTTCCGCTCGTAACTGCCGACAGCTCAATAAACTCCGCCTTCACCTCGCGCGCAATAATCCGCGCCAATGTCGTCTTTCCAGTTCCCGGCGGACCCCACAATATCAAACTAACCGGCTCGCCATTCTTAACAATCCGCCTCAATAACTCGCCCTCGCCAAGCAAATGACTCTGCCCTATCACCTCGTCCAGCGTCTGCGGTCTCATCTGTTCAGCCAGTGGCTGCCTGCTATCACTCATACTTCCATTATATCGCGAAATCCATAAAGCCAAAAAGTCTCCACCGTTACACTTTTCTCGCACAAAATGCTACAATAGATCTATATAAATAGGAGGAAAAATGGGAGCATTTGTAGTAATAATCTTAGTATCTATCGGGCTTTATGTATTAAGCGGCATTAAAATTGTCAATCAATATCAGCGCGGCGTGGTTTTGACGCTCGGTAAATTTACTGGTGTTCGCGAACCAGGATTAAGAGTTGTTATTCCAGGATTGCAGACGATGATGCTGGTTGATATTCGTTCAACTCCAATTGACGTTCCAAAACAAGAAGTCATCACTAAAGACAACGTCACTGTCGGCGTTGATGCGGTGGTTTATTTCCGAGTTATCAACGCGCCAAAAGCCGTGCTAGAAACCACGAACTATATTTACGCGACTAGCCAATTTGCCCAAGCGGCACTACGCGACGTCACCGGAAATGTCGATATGGACGACTTACTTGCCAAGCGCGAAGAGATTTCTCAGCAAATCAAGGAAATTGTTGACGCCGAAACCGACAAATGGGGTATCGATGTCGAGAACGTTAAGATTCAGAATATCGAACTTCCTAGCGACATGAAGCGTGCCATGGCCAAACAAGCCGAGGCAGAGCGCGAGCGCCGTGCCAACATCATCAACGCTGACGGCGAAAAAGCTGCAGCTGAAACATTAGCCCAAGCCGCAGAAATCCTAGCAAAAACTCAAGGTGCCATAAATCTACGTACATTGAACACCTTAGAGCGAATCTCCACTGAGCCGTCACAAAAGACTATGATGCTATTCCCTATCGAACTCATCGACGCAATCCGTGGCGGTAAAAAATAGAACATTTATCAATAAATAAGCACCCTGCAATTTTACAGGGTGCTTTTATAATTCCTGGTGCGGATGGGGAGAGTCGAACTCCCATCTCAACCTTGGGAAGGTCACATAATAGCCGCTATACGACACCCGCGCTCGATAAAATTATAACACCCTTGCCAGATAGCGACAACTTTAGTACAATTAAATAGCAAGTTTGTGGCTCTTTAGCTCAGTTGGTAGAGCAGAGGCCTGAAGAGCCTTGTGTCCCCAGTTCAAGTCTGGGAGGAGCCACCAAATATTGCATTTCATTCACGACTTTGCTACAATAAATCGTGAACAACATGCGGGTATAGCTCAGTTGTTAGAGCGCTTCCTTGCCATGGAAGAGGCCAGGAGTTAGAGTCTCCTTACCCGCACCACAAACGAAATCATTTGATTCAATGAACCCTTTCCAGGGTTCATTTAGTTTATAGGATACTTTTGACCCCTTAAAAGTATCTTTTTTAATGGGTTCAATTATGAAGTTAGAGAAGAATATTTTTAAAAGCTGGTCCAGCTCACTCATGTTATCAAGTTTTTCAAAAATAACAGGGAAAAACTCAAAAAGTTTGAGATATTCATCAAATGTAATTAATGAATCCTTTAGTAAGCGTCTTTGATTGACTGTTAGCTCATAGCGATGCCCTAATTCCTTTTGCTCATCAAGAAGCTTGCCAAGATTGTAATAGTCTTTTAGCTCGGGGCTCTCTAATATGAGCGCTTTTGTTTGCTCATACTGTTGTTTTTTAAGCGCTAGCTTCCGTTTTAGGCTAGATACCTCACTAGTGAGCCTAGTGCTTTCGTGCTTCATAGACC
>UNSR01000070.1:0-3163 GCA_900557595.1 Candidatus Saccharimonadota bacterium
AGACCTCGTAGAATCCGGCAAACGTCTGTGGGATTTACACTTCCAAACGATATGAATTTTCCGCTTCTCTTCACTCTGCTCGATTTGTCCTGAAACAGAATTCAACGCCTCCGCCAATTTTTTCAGTGGTTCCATAGCCTTAACCCAAGCTTCAGATAATGCTGCACATGCTTTCTGTAACTCTTCTACTGTCATAATCATATCTCCTTTACATCATAAACACGACTTAATGATACTTTAGTGATTTTGCCGTCCTTTTGAACCATTGCATAGTTTCCGCTCCAAAATCCAGTCCCGATCTGTAATAATTCATAAATATCGGTATTTAATTTACATTTACTGCAATCATCAACCACATTAAACATTTCCTGAGTTGCAATGCAAGCAGAACAGGTTGAGCGATCAGATCTTACCTTACAGATTTTCATCTCACCTACCTCCAAACCTTTCCCGTTCTCTTATCCTTCAGCACAACTCGTCCCTCGATATGGAAATCTGCCAATTCACAAAGTGAAAACAGAGTGTTCAGTAACTGATGAAACCTCACATCGTCCTTGTCCTGTTCCTGCTCCACGTTCTTAATCGCGTTATAAGCTGTCGGATCATTGTGACCCTCTGCATTTTTTCTGTCATCCTTAGCTGTCATCTCTACCTCCCCATCTCATAGAATCGTCCATCCACATTGCAGCATTCATAACAGATAAAACAATATATCCGCCTAAAACAAGAATAGCTGCCAAAATGATAATTCCTAAAATTAAAAATGGGACCGCCTCGACAATTACACTTAGCGTCAGCGTGATGAAATCTTGTAATGACGGAAGTAATTTATTGCACCATTCTGCAAATTCTCCGTTTAATAACATAACGCCGAATCGTGAGCTGAATTGATAAATAGAAATTATAAGGACGCCAAAAACCGATCAACTCACTGTTGGCTGACAAAAACTTTTTTATGCGACCATCTGGCGATTTTTGTGCCATATATAAAATTATACTCCATGCTTATGCTATACTAAATCAATATGAAACATCTTTTACATTCACATCATCCGTTTCGGATTTTCTGGTTTTCAGTCCTATTGACCTTAGGTCTGGGCAGTTTGATTTTTAGCCATATGGGCGTTAGCGGTCTTTGGCTATTTACTATTTTGGTGGTTCTGGAAGTTACGTTTAGCTTCGACAACGCGGTGATAAATAGCAAGGTTTTGGCGGGAATGAGTCAAGTTTGGCAGAAAGTCTTCCTGACGGCTGGCATATTTGTGGCGGTGTTTGTCGTTCGATTTATATTGCCAATTGCTATTGTGATGATTGCGAGCGGTCACGGATTTATGGATGTTGTCAATCTGGCGCTTCATAAGCCTGTTGAATACGGCAAAATCCTGCACGAAGCGTCGCCGATGATTGACGCGTTCGGTGGTGCGTTTTTGATTATGATTGGGCTTAGCTATTTCATTGATTACAACAAGCGTGTTCACTGGATGCGGCACGTTGAGCCGATTTTGGCGAAGGCTGGGCGATTTGAGAATTTTAAGGTGTGCATAATGCTTAGCGTGGCGGCTGTTTTGTATTTTACGGTCGAGGCGCCGCATAAATCTTTGGTGTTGATTTCAGCGGTTCTTGGAATTGTGCTGCATATTGGTTTGGAACTATTTGGGTCATTTTTCCATGAAGATGACGCGAAATCCGTTAAGATTAAAACTGGTTGGGCGGCGTTCGCTAGCTTGTTATATTTGGAAGTTCTGGACGCTAGCTTTAGCTTTGACGGCGTGATTGGTGCGTTCGCCATTACCAACAGCGTGCTACTAATCGTGGCTGGACTGGGCGCTGGAGCGATTTGGGTTCGATCGCTAACCGTATATTTATTGCGAACAGGCGCGCTTAGCAAATATAAATATCTGGAAAATGGCGCTCACTGGGCAATTATGGCGCTCGGCGTGATGATGATTGCCAAATTATTCCACTTGGAATTGCCGGAATGGGCGACGGGTGGCTTGGGCTTGTTGTTCGTGAGTTTGGCGGTCGGCAGCAGTATATTGGAAGCTCGATCGATCAATCTGCAAGAAGCTGCGGCTACAAAATTACATCAAGCCGAAGAGCAATTGAAGAACAGCGCTTCAAAAATTGTGCCGCGAAAACTACGCTAGAATCTGGTTTAATATTTTATACTGAACGGCTCGATAGTTCCGTTAATAAACTTCTCGATCAAATTAATTGATTCGGGCAATATCCAGCTTTGGAGGATTTTCTGCTCATCTGAATTGAACTTGCCTAGGACAAAATCTACGTCACCAACTTGGCGCCTAAGCAAATTATCTGTGCCAATACGAATATGCCAAAAGTCTGATCCGACGTGAGAGTGGAGCGACTTTAATCCATTACTGCCCGCGTCTCGACCGCCTTTGCGGGTTCGAATTTTACCGAAGTCTAGCGCTGTGTCGTCGTGAATAATTAGTAAATCGTCCAATGTCAATTTGTAAAAATCTAAGATTGCTCGGGCGGAAATTCCAACCTCGTTGTAAAAAGTAGTTGGCTTAACTAGTAAAACTTTTTCTCCAGAAATATTGAGTTCGGCGATATCCGCGGAAAACTTCGGCTTGTTTGAAAAGGTTTTCCCCTGCTCTGACGCAAATTTATCAATAGCCAAAAACCCAGCATTATGCCTCGTGTTTGTGTATTTTTCGCCTGGATTTCCCAACGCTAAGATGACTTTCATAGACTTAGTATATCACCTTGTGAAAATGACGTATAATAAGCATATGGCAAAACGTGACGATGATTTGGAATTTAGTATCAATGCGCCGTTTGATGATGGGCGAGCGATTATCGATAAAGTTCCGTTGTATTTGGTGAATGGCTCGTTGGGTGCTGGGAAAACTAGTGTTCTTGAGTTCTTATTGCAACAAAGTGACTATAAGGGTGCGCGGGTGATTGAAAATGAGTATGCTAATGAAAACGTCGATGGTTATCGATTGGAGAAGTTGGCGGATATTGTGACGACTTTGGCTGGCGATTGTGTTTGTTGTTCGTCGAAGCATGCATTGACACGAATGTTACTTGACTTTTGTCGCAATTCCCCCGCCCCGGTGTTTATTGAGGCGACTGGTGTGGCGCGAACGATGAATTTGGTCGAGAAACTGATAAATGCACAAATCTTCAATAA
>UNSR01000071.1:0-2994 GCA_900557595.1 Candidatus Saccharimonadota bacterium
ATGCTGGGACATAGCAACATATCAACAACACAGGTATATACGCACGTTACCGATCAACATCTGAAAGATATCCACGACCGATTTCATAGTGACACAGAATCTTAACCTATGGCTTACATTGACCTACAGTAGCAGATCCGCCGCCAGATACAGAAAAGTCTTTGCACAGGCTATTCTTCAATTCAACCGCATTGTTAGGATATGCGAAATCGTCTCCTATTTGCAATCGAGCTTCAACTCTTCTAAACAAATCACTTGCCCGCCCCGTGGAATCGACAATTGGCTGGACTCCATCAAAATTGACAATCGTTCCGTCGGTTTTTTGAAGAGAAACCTTTACGCTACCACCTTTATATATAGGCAATAACCTTAAGAATGCTGTTTCGCTACCAGCTGGAATCTCATCAACATCAATCACCGCTTTACACGAATATTCGCCAGAAAACTTGAATGTCTTGCTGCAAGAAACCACACTTGTTCCATTATTATGTTCATTCCCGTCAGTTGCGCGTGGATGATCAGAAATCTTACCAGAAACAGCAGTGCCATTCTGGCCTGCTACGTCTGACCTTAAAACGTTCGGTCGCAAGAAAGAAGTGACGCCAGTTGAATCTAACGTTGCTAAATTAAAGGTGGCGCCTGGGTTGATAAGCTGCACGCGCATCAATTGTGGCGAATTAACATTCCAGCTGTTTTTCGTCGGCAAATCACCAGAAGTGGATATTTCAGTGTTGGCGGCGTTAGCGCCATTTAAGTTGCTCTCATCGTCGCGCCTATACCATTCTATAGATATCTTATTGAATGAACCAGTTGCGCGCAGTGGCACAATTTGAGATTTTTCCTCAATAGACTTATATATAAAATCTTGAGATTTCATAGTGATTTTTACACAAGTATACGCTTGATCAAATTTTTTACCCGCATCCGTGCCAGTTTTAATAATAGTTTCACCAGAAGAGCTACCTCCAACAACACCAGATGCCGCGACCATATTACAATTAATTGGACCATTCAGCACTCCCGCCGCTTGAATATTGCCCGTTTGAGCGGCACGAACTACACGCTTAGCATCCTCAACCCCAGCCAAAGCCGCGTCATAAGCACTCTGCGACAGATCATTATTCGAGGATTGTCGCTGATCCATAATCATCAACTTGATAAACCCAATAGTAACAATAGTCAGCAGCATCGCGCCAAATATGACCGCAAAAAGAGATACAGCACCTGATTGTCGCGTATTTTTACCCATTCGTCCTCACAATCATCTCAAATTTATTTATAGCACAGAACTCAAAATTGCTATCATCTTCAGTCGGAGCTTTACAGGAAGAATTCCTTATTTCACTCATCTTGCTCGTCCCCAGCGTAAAAGTCAATTTATACAGCGCCTCTCTTGAATTATCTGAGGTAACCTTTTCTAACGTAACTTCGTGCACGCCAATTGAGCCATCGCCGCTATTGATAGCTCTAAGCAAATTGGATGATTTTGCAAGATCGATGGTTTCCGGATATTTGCCAGAAGCATCTTTTTTACATAATCCGCTATCCGCATCAACTACACGCACCAAATTCACTGGATTGCTATTAACCTTGAACAGACTATTTCCGCCCAACAGACTAGGATCGTCCAAATACTTCGGATTATTCCACACATAAGAATGAGAGCCAAGGCAAAGTCGACCAGTTGACCAATTGCTATTATTCGGTACCCTCAAGCCAGTAGTGTCAATCTTTTCAGCATTCGCCTGAAGAAAATCGCGTCGAATAGTGTCTGAAATATCTCGACCCGCTTGATTAACATCACGAAGCACAATACCTCTGCTATACATTTTTCCCGCTTGAATACCCACCATTGCAATCGACAACAAAAGAACAGAGATAAAACTCATGGCGAGCATCAATTCGATAAGTGTAAATCCTTTTTTATAGCCCCGAATCATACAACCTCACAATCGTACCAATAGTCGCCGGCATTTTACCGCCAACTGGCATCCAGCACGCTTTTATGTACGCATCATATTTATTGCTATCCCTGCTCCCGACAGTCGTACTTGGTTTAACTAATCTAACAGATATTCCATACGTTTTTTTAGTATCGCTATCAACCCGCGCGTATGTTTCTGCCGCTTTATAATCTCCAGGATTGTTCAATATACTAATCTTCGAAGCGAGCGAAGGCGTCGCAGCCAATGCAAACTCTTTCGTAGAAAAATCATCAGGACATTTTTCAACACCCAAGTTTCCTTCATTGTCATTAACAACAGAAACGCTCACCGAATTATTGTCTACCAATTTCTTCCAAGTGTCATTTTTCATATCATGCGCATATCTTAGCATTTCAGCCTGAGCGTCAACCTGTTGACGAACCAACGTCGTCTCTAAAGAATACTGAGCGATAGCCATCCCGCGGTTCATGGTTTCTAATGAAATAACGGCAACTAGACTAAAAATGGTTACTCCAAGCAGCACTTCGACAAGTGTGTCGCCTCTGTTAAGCCTACGCATCAGCACAACCTCCCGTAGCATTACCCATAACTACAGCATCAGCAGAGCCTGCGTGTGATCGTAGAAAAATAGATAATCTCTCTCCCGGTAGCCAGCCGTCATCATAAACACAAATTTCCCTCTGTTGACGCTGCTCGCCAGCAGACTGCACAACTCCAGCACTATTTTTATTATTGACGAAATCAGTTAAATTGTCACCGAATCGACTCGTGTCAGTTCTAATATCCAACTGCCCCGTCTCTGGATGACGGTACATCAAAATAGACGCACTATCTTTGGCTTGGTTAGAGAACCTAGTTTTTGCTTGCCAATTAACGATATATTTATCAGACTCGGCACCACGTTTATAAGTCCACGCACTACCCTTATCTGGTCTATAGGCATAAACTGGATAAGTTTTGTACAGATTGCCGTCAGTCGAGCCCAAAGAACCTTCAGTGGTAATATAGCGACCGACAATCACACAATCAGATTGACCACGTAGAGTTT
>UNSR01000072.1:0-2962 GCA_900557595.1 Candidatus Saccharimonadota bacterium
TGCGGCATCGAAGCCGCTGAGCCAACCCTTTTGCCATTCCTTTAATGGAAGTCTATCTTCCATTTGTTCATCAAGGAGACCGGAAAACTCAAGATAATTCTCACAGCTCCTATCAACAAGACGATTAATTGCCTCTACGACATAGGCTCTACTAGACATGATCTTCACCTTTCTCCGGTGTTCTCTCATCCGCAGGATTGCAGCGCATTGTGTTCTTTACAATACAAGATGAGATCTTATCTCTCTTATGGTGTTTTTTAAAAAAGAAATAAAAGCTCATCTTGTATTCGATTGCCTGTCAAAGTTCACTTTCGGACGAGGATTTACTCAGCTCATCAACGAAAGCTACCTTAATTTATACCACACTTGCGTAAAAAAGTCAATAGAATACACTCAGTGCAACTTGTCAGGACTTGAAACCTGAACTATAATTAGCTCACATCGCGAGTTCGTTAAATAAAACGACAGATGTAATTACGGGAAATTAGCTCAGTTGGCTAGAGCGCACGATTCACATTCGTGAGGTCACAGGTTCGAGCCCTGTATTTCCCACCATTTCACGTTAGGTATAAATATGGAATCTTTTTACGTTACGTCAACTCATCTTGACATAGATATGGCGACTGAACCTCATCCTTCTGGATTGGTTATATTCTCGCGAGAATTATCTATAAACGGGGAGCCGACTGGGCACATAATAGTATCTCCCGAGAACCATCATACAGATATATACTGTGATTACCTTGAAAGAAATGAAGCTTTAGTAGCAGAGCGTGAACGTTGGGGAGTAAAAAATCGACAAGGCAAGATTGTAAATTATTTCGTCCGAACAGAACCTGCTTACGGAATGTATATACCCCAGTTTGACGACATGCCGGACTATCCCGAACTACTAATAGCCTGTACGAAGAATAGAAAAGCGAAGAGATTAGCCCATCAAGAATTAAGAGTAGACTCGACGCAAGTTAAATTGGCGACGCAAGCTCTCGGTATAGTAATGGCTGATCTGGATATTTTGCATAGAGCCGATGGCAAAACTCGGCTGATAAATTTTCCAAAAGACCAACTTGACGAACAGCAAATTACAGTATGTTAAAGCATTAAACACAACTTTCACTCTTTTTATTTCCCCCTTATCGTGGTAAAATTTTATATTAAGAGGAAGGTCTGTGTTAATATCAGACCATATTTTTATGAAGGACGCTAGCAAGATTCGAAACATTGCCATTATTGCCCACGTCGACCACGGCAAAACGACCATGGTTGACGGACTATTAAAGCAGTCGCGAACATTCCGCGACAACCAAGCCGAGATGAGCCAGGAATTGATTATGGATTCCGGCGATCAAGAGCACGAGCGCGGTATCACCATCACCGCCAAACAAACGTCGATTTTTTACGGTGACTATAAGATAAACATCATCGACACGCCAGGACACGCCGATTTCTCTGGCGAAGTTGAGCGAACCTTGAATATGGCTGACGGCGTTCTGCTGATCGTGGACGCACAGGAAGGTCCGATGCCTCAGACCAAATTCGTATTAGCGAAGGCGCTTGAGCTGGGATTGAAACCTGTCGTGATTATCAATAAGATCGACAAGCCAGCCAGGCGAATTGCCGAAGTTGAAGATGAGTTGAGTGATCTGTTTTTGGAGCTAGCAACCGACGATTCTCAATTGCAATATCCAATTTATTACGCAATCGGACGCGACGGAAAATCATGGAAAGAAATTCCTGCAAACACCGACGAAGACGCGGATTTGACGCCAATTTTTGACGCGATTATTAACGACATTCCAGCGCCAGACGTGACGGAAGATGGCGCGTTTCAATTGCTTGTTACCAGCCTACAATATGACACATTTCAAGGGAAATACGCGATTGGGCGAATTGCTCGCGGATCCGTTAAGCGTGGCTTGCAAGTCAGTTTGATGAAAAATGGCGAAGTCGCGGGTTCTGCACGAATTGAGAAAGTTTTTGGCTATCGCGGCTTGAATCGCGAAGAGCTTGACGAAGCTTTTGCTGGCGACATTGTGGCGTTGGTTGGCGTGGCTGACGCGCATATTGGCGATACGATTGCCGACAAAGAACAGCCTGAAGCGCTGCCAACAATTGACATTGAAGCTCCAACTTTGAGCATGTACCTCGGACCAAACACCAGTCCAATGAAAGGTCGCGAGGGCGAATTTACGACATCCAGGCAAATTGGCGACAGATTGAAGCGAGAGCTTGAAACCAACGTGGCGCTACGAGTCGAGGAAAACGGAATTGGCTTTACGATTTCTGGACGCGGCGAATTGCACTTGAGTGTTTTGATTGAAACTATGCGACGCGAGGGCTTTGAGTTTGAAGTTGGACGACCGCAAGTTGTTACAATTACCGAAGATGGCGTTGAAAAAGAACCGATTGAAGAATTGCAAATTGAAGTCGGAAGCGAATTTATCGGTGCGATTAGCCAAGAGCTTGGCGCGCGACACGCCGAAATGAAATCCCAGGAAACGACCACCTCTGGCGCTGCTCGTTTGACTTACATTTTGCCAACGAGAGCGCTGATTGGTCTGCGCAACATTTTGTTGACCGCCACCAGAGGTACGGTGATTATGAATTCCCTGCCTCACGGATATCAACCACTTGGCGGAAAATTACCAAAGACTCGCAATGGAGTTTTGATCGCGTTTGAGGCTGGCACAACAACACCTTACGCTTTGCAAGCAGCAGAGGCGCGCGGTGAATTATTGGTCGGTCCAGGAACGGAAGTTTATGCTGGAATGATTGTCGGAATCTACAATCGCCAAGAAGACATCGAAATCAACGTCTGTAAAGCCAAGCATTTGACCAACATGCGCTCCAAATCGTCGGATGGAACTGTGCAATTGACGCCATTTACGCAATTTAGCTTGGAGCAATGTATCGACTTTATCGAAGATGACGAGCTTTTGGAAGTTACGCCAAAATCATTACG
>UNSR01000073.1:0-2858 GCA_900557595.1 Candidatus Saccharimonadota bacterium
CATGTGCGGTAAAATAATGCTGATTACAATCCTCGTTATATGCCGACAAATGTGATTGTACAACACCCAAATAGTAGATATCTGTAATATTTGCTCCAACCTCTTCCTTAATTTCACGGCGAACAGTCTGTTCTAAGCTCTCACCTACTTCTACATTACCTCCAGGCAGTTTGTAATGATTATATTTGTGCTCGTATACTAGAGCAATACGACTATCATTATCAAACAAAATCGCCCGCGCACCGGTACGGATTGATTTTTCTGCGCCTGATAGTGGTGTTTGCAAACCAATAGTTTGGTCATTTATAGTTGACAAAAGACAATTAGAATCCATACTCATCTCTTAGTTTCCTTATTTTTGCTAAATAACTATTATCTACTGATCTGTCTGGTAATATTTTTGGCAACAGAGCTGCACCTTCAGTTATCTCATTCCAAGCCGTGATAGGAGTAAAGGAATACATTCCTTGAATATCTCTAAAATGCTTACGTATGGTCGATCAAGAATGAGACGAACTAGCTATTCTATTTACTCTGCACAGCTAAAATCCGCGCCTGAATTTCATCCAATTGCGCATCGTCCATTTTCGGGCCGTCAGCCGTGGTTAGCCAGCCAGGATATTCCTCATAAAACGCTTGCTCGTGCGACACTGGCGAACCAATTCCCTTTGCCAAATCACCATGAAGCGGCATCAATTTGGCATGCACATGTGCCACGCCCGTACCTTCAAAAATCAGCGCTACTCGTGGGGTGTCAAATGCTTTTTCCAAAATACCAGCAACTTTTTTCACCGCCAGCATCATTTCGGAATATAAATTATCATCCAAAGAAAATACGTAATCGCCCGGATTCTGTTTCGGAATCACCACAGTAAAACCTGGCGTATTCGGAAACGGTGTTAAAAATGCTAGGAATTTCTCATCTTCCCAAATCTTCCAAGATTTCATTTTTCCAGATACGATGTCGTCAAAAATTGTGTGATTCATAATTACTCCTTTTGAAGTAATTATAGCATTTTATGAAGTTTTCAAGTCGGACAATTTAAGCTCCATTCGACGACAAACCAGGACTAGCCACATCGTCGCAAAAATCCCCAATAAAACTTCTACTATCACAAACCAAAACTTGCCCATCGCGTAACCTTGTGCCGCTATAATTGCCGCAAAAATCGGAAAACTGAAAGATGAGATTCGCTCACGATGAGTTAAATAACTCAAACTCGATGGCAAAATAAACATCAAAAACACCATCAATATCACGATGCCGCGCGAGAAAACAAAATGCGCCGCATGCATTGTGTCGTTCGGGCAAAGCGCCACCCCTATCATACAAATCGCAAACAGTGAAAGTATCCAGCCAGATATTCGAGCAGAGCGAATTTGACCAAGCTTAAGATAACCACGATTCATAAAAAACCCAATCGTCGCCATAATCAGACCAGATAAAAACACTCCCGAATTGAACGAAAATGCAGACAGACGATTCGAGGTGGTTTCGCCCAATCTACTCAAACTCCAGTTCGTCCACCGAGTATCATCAGAAAGCAATATCGCCACAACCAAGCCCGCAGCCAAAACGACACCATTAAGAATGCAGAGCGCCTGAAGGCGATTCTTGCATAAAAAATCCTTAATCTGTCGAAGTTTCATATTGCTAAAATTGTTCCAAAAAGTCCAACTTGCCGCTTTCAAAATGACGGACATCTTCGATTCCATATTTCATCATAACCAAGCGGTCGATTCCGCAACCAAAAGCAAATCCCGTATATTCATTCGGGTCAATTTGTGCCGTCCGAAGGACATTCGGGTGGATCATGCCGCAGCCTAACAGTTCGATCCAGCCTTCGCCCGAACAAACTTTACAATCCGGATTTTTTCCTTCACAAAACGGACAACTTAGCGCAAATTCAAAACTCGGCTCAGTGAACGGAAAGTAAAATGGATTAACGCGAACGTCAAGTTTCTTGCCGTAATATTCCTGCAAAAATTCTTGCAACGTGGCAATCAAATTGCCAACATTAACCCGACGCGAAACGTACACGCCTTCGACTTGATAAAATGTATGCTCGTGGCGCGCATCCAAATCTTCGTTGCGAAAAACGCGATCAGGAACGATAGCGGCAATAGCCTCGCCTTTTTCCAAATTGTCGCGATATTTCATTAGCACACGATTTTGCATAGTCGACGTATGCGCCGGCGCAATCAAACGATCGCCATTAGAATCAGTTTCCTCGGTCATAAACGTATCGTAATCGTCGCGCGCTGGATGACCTTTTGGAAAATTCAGACTCTCAAACATATGGAATTGATCGTCAATTTCTCTGGACTCTTCCGTGACAAAACCCATGCGATTAAAAATCTCAGAAATGCGCTCAATTTCAGCGCTCAGCGGATGAATCGTGCCTTGTTCGCTCGGCAAAAGTTCGGGCTTTGGCGAATTCACATCCATCGGCGCCGTAACGTCAATCGGTTTCAAGTCAACTTTTTCCAGCTCTTCCAGCCGC
Source organism: Candidatus Saccharimonadota bacterium (assembly GCA_900557595.1). GTDB lineage: Bacteria > Patescibacteriota > Saccharimonadia > Saccharimonadales > Saccharimonadaceae > Nanosynbacter. The sequence continues at coordinate 2,505 of UNSR01000073.1, forward strand.
TGCACGTAGGAGACAAGTGTTTCTCTCCTGGCGCCGGGTCTTGCGGCCGAGATGGCGTCAGCAGCCTGTACAAGCACAGCCTCAATGGTTGTGGCTTCCACATCGCCGTGATGGGCCTCTACCGCGTGGATCACATTTTTGTTTTCCTTGTATTTCTTTAACAGGTTTACGCCGATTTCGACATGGTTTCCTTCAACCTCATGGTCGATGGCTTTACCGATATCGTGCAGCAAACCTGCGCGTTTTGCAATTTTAACGTTGGCGTCCAGCTCAGCGGCCATCAGACCTGCCAGGTGGGCAACCTCAATGGAATGCTTGAGCACGTTCTGGCCGTAGCTGGTACGGTATTTCAGA
>UNSR01000074.1:0-2772 GCA_900557595.1 Candidatus Saccharimonadota bacterium
GGCGGTGTGAAAATTGTTTGGCGCTGTTTTGCTGATGGAAATATTATTGATTCGAAAAATAATTTTTTGTCAGGTAAAAATCTTAACAATCAGGAAGTTGCGCCGTATTCACGACCAAATTGCAAAACCCCAGATTCCAAATCTGAATCTTCAAAGGAGTTGAATAAATGCGAAGGTTTGAAGTTGAATGAAATTGCGTCGAATATTGATGAACAGTTTATTGAGATTATCAATTCTGGCGAAAAAACCGTCATTACGACGGGCTGTAAATTGACGGTTGGCGATTCTGGCGTTCGTGAAAATATTAGTGACATCGAATTAAATCCTGGTGAATTTTTAACGATCAAAATAAAAAATACGAAGCTGAAATTGCCAAAAACAAAAGGAAAAGTTTATTTACTAGACGAGGCTGGCTCGAAAATTGATTCCGCTGAATATGAGAAGTTAGCGAAAAGTTCTTCGTGGAGTTTGATTGATGATGAGTGGATGCAAACGTTTATGATAACTGAAAATTCTGAGAATATCTTTAAGGAATATTTGGACTGTCAGAGTGGCTATGAGAGGAACGCGTTGGGTAAATGTGTGAAAATTGCCACCCCGCCCGTTGAAAATCCTTGTCCCGCTGGTCAATATCGTCATCCGGAAACTCGCCGTTGTCGAAAAATTGAAGCTGCAAAAACTATTACGCCTTGTAAAGATGGCTATTATCGTAGTGAAGAAACCGGCAGATGTCGATCTATTGCATCGGCTGCGGCAAAAACTTTGAAGCCTTGCCCAGAAGGTCAGTTTCGCAATTCATCTACGGGTCGATGTAAGAAGATTGCCTCCACTGACGACATAGCGAAAGAATGTCCGGAGGGATTTGAGCGCAATCCACAAACGAAGCGTTGTCGAAAGATAAAATCTGCAAATATGCCAACTGTTGGTTCGGCGGCTGCTGAAGTTAAGCAAGTCGCTGGTGCTACTTGGGGTTGGTGGGTGTTTGGCGGCGTGAGCTTACTGGCCGTCGGTTATGGCGTATGGCAATGGCGATGGGAAATTTCGCAATTTGTACGAAAAATCCGCGAAAGCATTAAATCCGCTAACGGCAAATAATTGCTATAATAAAGATATGAGAATTATCGGGATTGACCCGGGAACGGGGATTTTAGGGTTTGGCGTGATTGATTTTTCTCGTGGCAAGTTCAAGATGGTCACGGCGGGAGTTGTGACGACGCCGGCACATACGCCAATTGACGAAAGGCTTGAAGATATTTTTGATAGCCTAACAGAGATTATTGCCGAAACAAATCCTGATGTTATGTCGATTGAAAAGCTATTTTTCGCGCGTAATGTTACGACGGCGATTTCTGTGGCGGAAGCGCGCGGCGTGGCGATGTTGACTGGGCGAAAAGCTGGAATGCCGATTGCTGAATATACGCCGTTGCAAATAAAACAAACTTTGACCGGCTATGGAAAGGCTGACAAAAAGCAAGTTCAGGAAATGGTGCGACTTAATTTAGGTCTGAAAGATGTTCCTAAGCCGGATGACTGCGCGGATGCTTTGGCTGCAGCAATTACACACGCAGTGATGAATCGGGTATAATTGAAATATGATTGCACATGTTTTTGGAAAAGTTGCTGAGAAGTTTAACGGCTCCTCGTTAGTCATTGATGTTCATGGTGTTGGATATGAAGTTAGTGTGGCGACTAATGATTTTGACGCGGTAATATTAGACCAAGAAGTAAAATTTTACACTTATCATCACGTGCGCGAGCAAGCTGAAGAATTGTTTGGTTTTTCGAGTTTGGCGGCGAAAAAGTTATTTGAAATGCTAATCACGGTTCAGGGGGTTGGCCCGAAGGCTGCGCTGGCTATCTTGAGCTTGAGTGATGCTGAGCAAGTGCGCAATGCTATTGCTAACGCTGACAGCGGCTTTGTACAAAAGGCCACTGGCGTCGGCAAAAAAACCGCCGAGCGAGTAGTGGTCGATTTGAGCGATAAAGTTGGTTTACCGACTCATTACGGCCGAACGGAAACTCCATTGCAGACTGAATTAAACACTTCCGATGAAGCTTTGGAGGCGTTGATGGCTTTGGGTTATACATTAGCGGATGCCACTAAGGCACTCGAAAACGTCGATGTCAATTTACCAACAGCTCAGCGAGTAACTGAGGCGCTGAAGAAATAAAACGTATTTGTTGTGGTGCGCGCGCGACCCGCTGTTAATTATTTTTTGCTTCAACCTCTTGTCTTGATTCTTCAATAAGGCTCTTCACTTCTTCGGTGGTTAGCGCGTCATCAGAATAAAAGCTCTTCTGCACACTACGCCGTATTTGCTTCCCTTGGATATCGGTAATTCCATATAAACCCGGAAGGTCGTCGAACAGGTGGTTACACGACTGCTCTGTAAATATATTAGCCAAATCTTCAGAGGAAGCTTTTCTTGAGTCTATTTTTTTTATGCCATAAAAACGGATATCTTACTAATAAGCCAATTATGTGCTTTGCAATTTCTGTTGATTTTGGGTCATATTCTTCTGTCTGTTCGAAATTGCCGTATCCCCACTTAGTCAAGGTATCGCTAATATTTTGTACGTCTATTACGATTCTGGTCGACTCAATTCCTTCAGATTCGTCGCAAGGCGTTAAGCCTAGTTCTCTCAAGAGATAAGGCACCGCCTTTGACATTGAAGTGGTGTCTTCATTTGGAATTTTTCTGTATATGTCTCGTACATCTTTGAGGGCATCTGACATTATATTTTGACCTTTCTTGGTAATATTAAAAAAAC
>UNSR01000075.1:0-2696 GCA_900557595.1 Candidatus Saccharimonadota bacterium
TGCTGGCGCAAGAATTGTTTTTGCGAGCTCTTTGCAATCAGCGTAATCACACCGCCCGCCAACGGAAGCACCAGCAGCGCAACCAGCGACATCTGCCAGCTAATCGAAAACATCATCACCAAAATCCCCAGCACCGTAACCGTTGAAGTTAAAATTTGCGACAAACTCTGATTTAGCGTTTGGCTGATCGTATCGACATCATTAGTTATGCGACTAAGAACTTCGCCGTAAGTTTGCTTATCGAAATAACTCAGCGGCAAGCGATTTATTTTTTCGGACAATTGTTGTCGCATTCTGAAAGTTACGGTTTGCGTCACCTGAGTCATTATCCACATTTGAATATAGCGAAAAATCGCACTCAACACATACATTCCGACTAGCAAAATAATTATTCGCCAAATAGCGTCAAAATGAAATTCTGGACGCCGACTAAGATCTAGCTTTTTAATCGACTCATGTTGACTGGACGGAATCTGTTTTTCAATCTCCGACTTATTCGGCAATCGGTTCAAAACGTCCGCGCCAGTAGTTCCCGCTGGCAAAGAAACACCTTTTGACAATTTGCCAGTGATCGCCTCGTAAGCTTTCATATTGGCATAATCATCAACAATTTGATTCGTCGCGCCGCCTAAAATCTTCGGGCTGGCAATCGCAAAAATCGTGCTCCCAATTGCAAATACTAACACCATCAACATTTGCCATCGAAAATCCGACAAATATTTAATCAGCTTCTTGACTGTTCCCTTGAAATCTTTAGCCTTTTCGCCAGTGCCCATTCCGCCCATCGGGCCGCCCATTCGTACTTGCTGTCGCTTTTTCGTGGTTTGCCTAGACATTACAACACTCCTTTCGCAGCAATAGACATTTTCTGCAAATCATCTTCCGATAGTTGCGAAGCGGCAATTTCTTGATAAACTTCGCAATCTTTCATCAATTCCTGATGCGTTCCCTGACCAACAATTTTTCCCTCATTAAGCACAATAATTTTATCTGCATTCATAATTGTATTAATTCGCTGACCGACAATTAACACAGTTTTATTCTTAGTTTCCTTTGCAAGCACAGCCCGCAACTTCGCGTCCGTCTTAAAATCAAGCGCCGAAAACGAATCGTCAAAAATGTAAACATTCGGCTCAACCGCAATAGCCCTCGCAATCGACAAACGCTGGCGCTGACCACCAGAAACATTGCTACCACCCTGAGCGATTTCACTTTTATAACCATTTTTTAACTCGCTAATAAATTCTTCCGCTTGGGCAATTTTAGCCGCTTTTTCAACCAACTTATCACTAGCCTCAGCGTTACCATATTTGATATTGCTAGCAACCGTCCCGCTAAACAGCACACCTTTTTGCGGCACGTAACCAATTTGACCAGACAAATCTTCTAATTTCAGATTTCTAATATCAACGCCATCAAGCAAAATCTGCCCCGCCGAAACATCATAAAAACGAGGAATCAAATTAATCAACGTCGACTTTCCCGAACCGGTACTGCCAATAAACGCCGTTGTCTGACCAGGTTCGGCTACAAAATTAATATCCGAAAGCACCGGCAAATCCGCGTCAGGATAAGTAAACGTAACGTCCTTAAACTCAATTTTTCCCTTGGCATCTTTTGGCAATTTTTTCGGCGACTTCGGGTCAGTAATTGACGGTAAAGTATCCAAAACCTCCCCAACTCGACGTACTGATACGGCGGCTCGCGGCACCATAATAAACACCATCGATAGCAGCAAGAACGAGATTATCACTTGCATCGCGTATTCCAAAAACGCCATCATATTACCAATTTGCAAATTGCCACTACTTATCAAATGCGCGCCAAACCACACAATTGCCACACTCGAAAAGTTCATCACTAAAGTCATAATCGGATCAAGCAACATCATCAAACGATTCACAAATAAGTTCATCTTGTTCAATTCCACGTTAGCTTCTTGGAATTTTTTCTGCTCAATCTTCTCGTTATGGAACGCACGAATAACTTTTAGTCCAACCAAATTTTCCCGCGCCACCAAATTAAGTTTATCCACCAGAGTCTGCAATTTCTTAAACCTAGGTACAGCAATCGTAAATAGCGTAGCAATCACCACGAGCAAAATAAACACCGCCAAAGCGATAATCCAGCTTAAATCGGGCGCATTATTCATGGCTTTTTGCAGACCGCCAATTGCCATAATCGGTGCCATTAATGCCAGTCTCAGCAGCATTATTGAAGTTGTTTGAATCTGCTGGATGTCATTCGTTGAGCGCGTAATCAGCGACGCCGTAGAAAACTTATTAAAGTCCGCCAAAGAAAAACTTTCTATTCGTTCAAACAATTTCAATCGCAATTTTTGCGCCATTCCCGTAGCAATTCGCGCCGCCAAAAAACCCACGACAATTGAACAAAACCCACCAGCCGCCGTCACTAAAATCATCATCAAGCCATTATTCCAAATCGCCGACATATCTTGTTTAATAATGCCGTCATTGACAATTTCCGACATTTTATCCGGCAGCCACAAATTCGCCATCACAACGCCATACGTGAATCCAATCAAGATAATAAACAGCAACCAATAGTCTCTAAAAATTCGTAAAATATGTTTCATTTATAGCCCTTTACGCTCTAAGTCCACCTTATATTATATCATTTTAGGACTAGTTGATTTCATTTTAATAATTACAATTGGACAAAAATATCTGTTAGTT
>UNSR01000076.1:0-2696 GCA_900557595.1 Candidatus Saccharimonadota bacterium
AATCGCCATCAAAAAACGCAAACATAATATTTTCCGGCACGTCATCAGAAGTAAAATCGGAAAACCAGCCTTTGTGAATAATCGGCGACTTCAGCCCCGCTTTCTTAAAATTCTGGACAAATGTCTTACGCGGCGCTAATAACTCGCCAGCCTTAAATTGATCACCCGCGGCGCTATTGTCCTTCTGGGTTTTTTCTGGCAATCCCGCAAACGAATCGTAAACATGAAACTCGCCCGTAAAATCATAAGCGTCCAGCAGTCGGCGAATAAACAAACTAGTCGTACCAACATAACAACCAAATTCCACAATGTTTCCAGTGGTGCCACGGCGTAAAGTTTTCTCCAATTCTCTTAAAAGCGCACTGAGTTCTTTAATGTCGACTTGGTCAGAAATGATCGGGTATTTAGTGAGGAGTTGGTCGGTGATATTCATGGTTTTAATTAATTCTAGGAGTATTATGACCTTATTGTTTTAGCTTTCATTTTTCTCTGATATTTTTTACTAGCATTTCTCAAATGGGAATTATAATATTCGACACTATCCTCTTCATCGTCCAAATCCCCGCTAAAACTTGCTGCTCGCCCACGACGTCTAGGTCCGAACAAGTACGCAAAATCCCCCTTAAATCGCTGAAAAGTAGCAAAGTCATCCCCTGGAGATCTATTATGTCCACTATAACCCCGCTCCCAGGGCTTACGACCATACTCATCGAATGCGTCATAAGTATCATTTTTGAGACCAAAGATAACTTCTGACTTATATTCAACACTTCGAGGGTCTGGCATAAATAAAAGTCCATTACCATACGTATTCCAGTCCGACTTCGACACAAACTTTTCAGGATACAACCACTCCTCCTTGCCAGCAGCGATATATTGAAATGCACGGCTTTTAATTATAAAGTTTATTTCGCGAACCTCCTGCTCGCTAAGACTTCGATGCGTTTGAATATCATAATAAAAAATTGCATTCCGAAAAAATGTTGGGTTAGGTCGCCGAATAACACCAGATTGATACGGATTACGCACCCAAGATAAATTAGTTAATATTAAGATCTTATCAAGAGATAGTGGAAACAAAGTGTGACTAGCGTTAAGCGTTATGTCTGGATCATTAAAACCACGACACTGCCTATTTCTCGGGCCAAGAAAACGATTATACACCGTGACAGGATGATCGGAGACTATGAATTTAGTATCTGATTGATCTGCATTAGCAATTTGCCAAACGCATTCCGTCCAGATTGAACCATAAAGTTGCCGAAGCTGAATCATACGCCTCAATACGATGTTCTTATCATCTGACCCTACCTGCCCTGCTAACCAGCCGAGACCTTTTGGAGTTCTTAATTTTTGCGTACTCATATACAACATCAAATTCCTAAACATGTTCCCATCCCAGTTAGAATTTTGGTGACTATATTTAGCAAAGAAATCGACAGCTCTTCTGCCATAGTCATCAATTTTTCCAAAAAATATTTGTTCAATATCAGTATTTTTAACTCCATTGAACCATCTCGCGTACAAATCGTCCTCCTTAAAACAGAGACGAGTCCCTTGTTTTTTGACAGCTCGTGATGGACGAGACACTCCCCGTGAATCGATGAACGGTGTGGGCTTTAAATTACGGTAAAATAACTCTTTATCAATCTGTCCGTGAGGGATAAATCGCTTTTGATACCACTGTGGTACATAGTGATTATTAATATATTCTCTTGACATATACAATCCTCTTGTCTCTACCTATTATTGTACCTTTATAGATTCGATAGTTAAACTCATTAATATTCAATAATTACTCAGCAAACTGGCTATTATACAGCTCAGCGTAAAATCCATTTTGCTTCAGCAGAGTTTCGTGATTGCCCTGCTCAATGATATTCCCGTCCTTAACCACCAAAATCAAATCAGCGTCACAAATAGTACTCAGACGATGCGCAATAACAAAACTAGTTTTTCCCTGCATCAACTTATCCATGGCTTTTTGGATAAGGACTTCTGTGCGCGTATCAACCGAGCTTGTCGCTTCGTCCAGAATCAACATCGGCGCCTTCTCTAACATCGCCCTGGCAATTGTCAGCAGCTGCTTTTCTCCCTGGGAAATGTTAGCAGCCTCCTCACCAAGAACCATATCATATCCACCCGGCAACGACCGCACAAAATGATCAACATGCGCTTCTTTGGCGGTTTTTATCATCTCTTCCTCGGTAGCTTTTGGATTGCCATACATCAAATTCTGACGAATCGTGCCATTAAACAGCCACGTATCTTGCAGCACCATGCCAAACATTTGACGCACATCGCTACGTTTCATTCTACAAATATCCACGCCGTCAATTTTAATCGAACCGCTATTAATCTCATAAAATCGCATCAACAAATTAACCAGCGTCGTTTTGCCAGCACCAGTCGGACCAACAATCGCCACGCGCTGACCTGGCTTAATGTGCGCCGACAAACCTTTGATGATAGTCTGGTCTGGCTTATAACCAAAGACGACGTTGTCGAATTCAACTTCGCCTTTTACGTTGGACAATTTTACCAAGTTATTCGATTCAACCGCTTCTTCTGGCTCGTCCAAAAACTCGAATACTCGCTCGGCGGCAGCAGCTGTCGATTGCAAAATATTAGCGATATTAGCAACCTGAACCAGCGGCTGATTGAACTGATCGACATATTGAATAAACGCCTGAATG
>UNSR01000077.1:0-2657 GCA_900557595.1 Candidatus Saccharimonadota bacterium
ACTAGTCCTACCATTGCTGATAATATTATGAGCAATAATAACGACAGGACAATTCGCGCGATGCTGGCATTTAGAACTTTTTTCATTGTTTTAAGGCCTCTGGCTTTGGTGTAACGCTAATTGTTATAGTAATTGGATAATTCGCAGGCTTGTCTGATGATTGGTTTCCATCGCTATAAACAACAGTTTCCAAGTGAACGTTACTAAATATTTCTGATTTTTCTAAACTAGTTTTTATTCGGATGGCGTCATCTCTATTTTTTCCAAGAGCTGTTAATGACAATGGTTTATCTAACGCTGAAGTGTCTAATGCCAGAGAATCCAAAACCATACCTGATGGAATGTACTGTGCAATTTTTGGGATAATTGTAGAGTAATGAGCTTCGTTGCTAATGATCGCCTTAGCTGAGTCGAGGTCTTTCTTAAACTCGCTAACTTCTTTTTGTGTCGATTGATATTGAGCAAGTTTGGCGTTTCCTTCGTCGATGTTGGCTTGAGCTGAGGTGCGGCTATTTTCTAAGAATAGATAAAATCCGCCAATAGTTAAGAATAACAAACCTGCAAATATCAATGATATGATGCAGTATCGTCTTAAGATGACATTTACTCGTCCGGCGCTGATTTGCTTTTTTTCTTGAGGAGGGAGAAGGTTAATCATAAATATCCTCCTGCTTGATTAAGGCTAGTCCCGCAACTGGTGATAGCTGGGAGCGAAGCTGTTTTGCTGGTTGCTCTAGCCCATCGAAATTCAGCATTTGCCACGGACTTGCCACGCGCGCTGGCATTAATAGCTCGTTTGTGAAAAAATCACCAATTCCTGGAAGATTACCGCCTCCACCAACGATGAGAATTTGCTCGATTTTTTTCTCATCAGGGAAGCGGTCTGTGTAATATCGCATAACACGCTTAACTTCGTTGGTCATTTTTTCCAAACTTGGGCGCAAGGCTCCTGCGATTCTGGCTTGCCTTGGGCCGGGATTTAATCCGTTTAACACCTTAAATTGATGAGCTGTTTCAATTGGTACATTCATTTTTTTAGCTAAATTTAAGGTGAGTGAATAGCCGCCAACATTTAAGCCGCCCGTCACACGTATATCGGAATCTAGAATCGCAATATCTGTAGTTGATGTGCCTATATCGACAATAACAGTAGGAAGTATTCCTTCTTCTGTGCGCTTCAGAAGTCTAGCGATTGCACTGATGTTCGGTTCAATTATTGCAACTTCCAAACCACATTGTTTTGTGGCATCCAGCATACTGTCGATCATTTTCTTCGGTGCGGCACACATTAGCACACTAAGTTCATCTTTCGTGCGATTGATGATTCGATAGTCCAAATAAAGAGAATCTAATGGAGCTGGAATGTATTGTTCGGCTTCCAAATTTACTGCACTGCGAATATTGCTTTCTTCTTTTACAGGTAAGCTAAATGTTCGCGAGAATGTTCGGTTGGTTGGTATGCCCAACGCTACGCGGTTGCTATTAATTTGTCCTACGACGTTTTTCTTCAATAACGTTTTGATATTCTGCGCCAAATATTCAGTGTTGTCTGTAGAATTTCCGTCGCTTTTTTGAGAATCGAGGTTGATCGATCCATATCCATGAACTAGCATTCGATTTCTATCAATCGACATTACTTTTATGCTTGTTCGGCTGATATCTAGGCCGATGATTGGTTTTTTTCTATAAAATATGCTCGACACGTTATTATTTTCCCACCTATATATCGGTATTATAGCATAAGCTTTTTTGAAAAACTATTATTCCTTAACTTGACCCGCCATACTTGTAATTGGACCCATAACGCTAACCGCCACCAGGGCAATAACAATACCCATAGCGACAATCATTACTGGCTCGATAATAGAGCTAACGCCGTCAATCGCGGTATCAACTTCTTCCTCGTAAAAGTCAGCGACTTTAACCAGAACTTTGTCCGTTTGGCCGGTTTCTTCGCCGACAGACAACATCTGTGCTACGATTGGCGGATATAAATCATCTCGTTCGGCGATAATTTTTGACAAGACTTCACCGTTTTGGACTCGCTTAGTAGCTTCTTTAAGGGATTTTTCGTAGGCGACATTTCCGACGGCGCGCGAAGTTACATCCAGCGCTTCAAGTACAGCCACGCCCGCGCCAATAAGAGCAGAGAAGGTTCGAGTAAAGCGGGCGATTGCCACCTTTTTAATAATTGGACCGACAGCTGGAACTTTGATGATGATATTGTGAAATTTTACGCGACCTTTTGGAGTTTTAATGTAGCGAATCAATAGCCAAATGCTTCCGACAAATATTGGAATGATTATATACCAAAATGACACTACAAAATCGCTAATTCCGAGCATAATCTCAGTAAGAAGTGGCAATTTGGCGTCAGGTCCGCCCATGTCTTTAATGGTTTTACCGATGACTGGAATAATGAAGATCATGAGGATGAAGAATGCTATGATGGTAATGATTAGAAGTACGATCGGGTATGTCATGGCGCCTTTAATTTTTTTCTTCATGGATGAGTTTTTCTCCTGCTGAAGGGCTAGACGCTTTAAAATATCGTCCAAAATACCTCCGGTTTCACCCGCAGCAACCATGTTTACATAAATATCATTGAAGGTTTCTGGGTGTTTGCTCAGGGCATCCGCGAAAGACATACCGCCTTC
>UNSR01000078.1:0-2627 GCA_900557595.1 Candidatus Saccharimonadota bacterium
CCACCAACTTTAACCGCGCCCTCGACGAATTCAGGCTTGACCTTTTTCATCAAGTCAATTTTTTTCTTACCAACAGCCTTACGCAATGTGTCGGCCTGACCGCCAGTAAATCCACACCATTCCTTAGAAATCTGCATAAATTGCTCCTGATAGACCAAAATTCCGTAAGTATTTTTCAGCGAGTTTTTCATTCCAGAATGCAAATAAGTTATTTCTTCCTCGCCGTGTTTACGCCTAATAAAGCTGTCAATAAACTGCATCGGACCCGGACGATAAAGAGCCACCATAGCAATAATATCTTCAAACGTAGTCGGTTTCAGTCCGCGCAAATATCGCTTCATTCCCGCCGATTCCAACTGGAACACGCCAGTCGTGTCGCCGCGCTGAAACAGCTCATAAGTCTTTTTGTCATCAAGCGGCAGTTCCGAAAGATTAATTTCTTTCTTGTAAGCTTTTCGGATAATCCTCATGGCGTTATTAATAATCGTAAGGTTCGAAAGCCCCAAAAAGTCCATCTTCAATAGACCCAACTCTTCAACCTCGCCCATCGGGAACTGAGTCGCCACCACGCCTTTTTGCGCCATTTCAAGTGGGATATAATTGACCAACGTATCTGGCGCAATCACCACACCACAAGCATGAACGCCGTGGCTACGAATCGTCCCTTCCAGCTGAATTGCATAATCCAAAACTTCTTTGGCAGTCGGATTATTTTCATATTCATTCCGAAGATCTGCATCTTCTTTAATACTCACGGACAACGGAATGTGTCGCCCCTGGCTTGGCGGCGGAACTAACTTCGCTAAGCGGTCGCTCTCAGCGTACGGAACTTCCAAAACCCTGGCGACATCACGCACCGCCATACGACCAAACATTTTACCAAACGTTGCAATATTACTGACGTGGTCCTCGCCATATTTTTTTGCACAATATTCAATCACTTCGTCGCGGCGCGTATCTTGAATATCGACGTCGATGTCGGGCATAGAAATACGATCAGGATTCAGGAATCGCTCAAACAGCAAACCGTATTTTAGAGGATCAAGATCTGTAATGTTCAATGCGTACGCAATAATCGAACCAGCCGCACTACCACGCCCCGGACCAAAAACAATTCCTTGAGATTTTCCCCAGTTGATAAAATCCTGAACGATCAAGAAATAACCTTCATAGCCCATATTCCCCATCACGCCAAGCTCCATTTCAGCGCGCTCACGAACCTCATCAGACAGCTTCGGAATAATCTCATCAGGATCCAACTTTTCAGCCTCCTCCTTCGAAGCTCCATTGTAACGCTGCAACAAACCTTGATATGTTAATCTAAGCAGATACGAATGTTCATTCTCGCCGTCTGGCAATGGATATTTTGGAATAAGAATTCGCCCAAGCTCAATCTCAACGTCACAGCGATCGGCTATTTTTTTCGTGTTACGAATAACTTCAGGAAATTCCTCGCCCCAGTGGTCAATAATATCGCGCGGATCTGTCAAGTGAAGCTCAAAATCCTTCAAGCTCATTCGCTTTTCATCACTGAGATACGATCCCGTACCAACACAAAGCAGAATCTCGTGCGCGTCTTGATATTCGTGCGTCAAATAGTGACCGTCGCAAGTCACTACCATTTCAATATCAAGCTCTTTTGAAAGCTTAATTAAGCCCTCGTTGATCTTCGCCTGCACATCCCAGTGTGTATTCGACTTCGGATGTCCGTGGTCCTGCAGCTCCAAATAATAACGATCGCCAAAAATTGACTTATACCATTTGGCAATCTCACGAGCGCGATCATAATCATCTTCTTTCAGCGCCACGCCAATTTCACCGCTCGCGCAACCACTCAGAACAATCAGCCCCTCGTTCAATTCCTCCAAAAGTTCATGGTCAATTCGCGGCTTATAATACATTCCTTCCAGATTGGCGCGCGTCGACAACTTCATCAGATTGTGAAAACCCGTGTTGTTCATCGCCAGCACAGTCAAGTGAAAACGCTGCTTATCTTTACCTGGATCGCGATCAAATCGCGAACGAGTCGCCACGTAAGTTTCAATTCCGATAATCGGCTTAATTCCCGCTTTTTTGGCAGTCTTGTAATAGTCCAAAATACCGCTCATCGTGCCGTGATCAGTTACGGCGGCAGCCTCCATCCCGAGCTCCTTGACCTTATCGACCAAGTCATGAATCTTAGTCAATCCGTCCAGCACCGAGTGGAAAGTGTGGTTATGAAGATGCACGAAATCTGACGGCTTCAAAGCCGCCGACGATGATTGTTCGCTTGTCCCCTCAGTCATTAATAACAATTATAGCACGCTATTGACGACGCTGCATTGTCTCAATTAAGTGGTTGATAAAATCAGCCAACGGCGGGAAAATGTCGGCAAATTGCCCCAAAATCCAAATCAATATCGCAATCAATAATGTCGCGCCCAAAGCACTTCCCAAGCCAAAGAAAATTCCGCGAACAAAATTCACCCAGTAAACCTGGTGGCGTGATTTATGAAAATCAAAGAACAAATCCTCCAGAATCGCCCGACGAGCACCGTTTTCATTATCACGAACAATTTTCTTCGCCAACTTATTTGACTGTTCTTTGGCTGACTTTTTCACTCTTTTTTACCTTCTTCTTTGAGAAA
>UNSR01000079.1:0-2525 GCA_900557595.1 Candidatus Saccharimonadota bacterium
TCAATTTGCTTGCGACTCAAACTTGCGCCATTTTTTACGCAAATAGCCTTAACGCATTCAGCATTTTTAAATACGCCAAACTCAGTCTCCGAGAATACGTCCGTCAGTTCTATCAATTCCATACCAAATCGCAAATCCGGCTTGTCAGAACCGTAAGTTTCCATAGCGTCGCGATACGAAATTCGCGGAATTGGACTGCCATCGCCAACCGCCAAATCGCTCAAATCCAACAATTTTTTACCAGCAAAATCAGTTGCCAGTTGCTTCATCAAAGGCTCAACTTCAGCGCGAACTTCTTCTCCATTTTCGGCAAAACTCATCTCCAAATCAAGCTGATAAAACTCGCCGTACAAGCGATCTGCTCGCGGATCTTCGTCGCGGAAACAAGCCGCCAACTGATAATAACGCGGCACGCCGCCAACCATCAGCAGCTGCTTAAACTGCTGCGGAGCTTGCGGCAAAGCGTAAAACTTCCCTTCCTGCAAGCGACTTGGAATCAGAAAATCACGCGCACCCTCAGGGCTTGAATTCGCCAAAATTGGCGTTTGAATTTCAATAAAATCTCGACCGTCCATATATTCATGGATTCGACGATACATTTCGGCGCGTTTTTTAAGCATGTTTTGCATTTTTGGACGACGCAAATCAAGATAACGATACTTGAATCTTAGTTCTTCGCCAGCTTGATTATCCTCAGCAAATGGCTGAATTGGCAAAGTTTCGGCTCGGTTCAAAATCTCCAAATTGTCCACAACAATTTCCACATCACCACTGGCAATATTCGGATTTTTCAGACCTTCACCACGCTCCGCAACCACGCCACAAGCACGAACCACAAACTCATCTCGTAAGCTTTCCGCCAAAGAAAAAGCATCTTTTTTATCAGGGTTAATAACCAACTGAACCAAACCTGTGTGGTCGCGCAAATCAATAAAAATCAATCCGCCATGATCACGCCTGGAATGAACCCAGCCCGCAACTGTAATATTCTCACCAACTTTTTTAGAAGTTTCTGCCGCCAAAATTCTATTTTTCATATCTGTTATTATAGCATAATCTAGGCAAATTCCCAGAATTAAACATCTCGACGAGTTTTTGTGGGCAAATTATTTTTCTGCGGATTAGCCGTAGCGGCTTTGCGGAGATCTCCATAAACATCATATTCGTCAATGATTTTCTGACCCAATAGCGCTTCAATTACGTCTTCTAAGCTCAGTAGACCAACTGTTTCTCGAAACTCATTTACAACAATAAACAAGTGATGCTGCGTTTTCAAAAATGCAGCCAAAGCGTGCTGTAGAGTTTGATTTTCGCGAATATAATAGACATCTTTACTCATGACTGTTTCCGCACGATGAGATTTTGCTTTGCGATCAATTGTCAGCAAATCCTGAATCCTCAACATTCCAACAACATGGTCGATGTCGCCGTCAATAACAGGAAATCTGCTATACCCCTTTTTATGAAGATCATCAAGCACTAGCGGCCCGAGGAGTTCATTCATAGGTACCGATTCAATCATACTTCGTGGCGTCATAACTTCCTCGACCTTCATATCGTTGAACTTCAGTCCGTTAGTAATAAGCTTTTTCTCAGAAGATGAAATCGCTCCGCTGGATTGAGCAACCATTTCCAGCAATTCTTCTTTTGATTCAATCACCCGACTATCACCAACCACTGGCGATACCGAACGGATTAGCGACAAAATTACTTGATGTCGCTCAATTGTCGTTAAAATTAGCGGTTCGTATTTTTCATAAAGCTGCTGTGAGTATTTCTGCCACAAGCCAATTCGCGCAACGGCTCCGATTTCCAGGGCTATTATAATTGACAAGACCAGTCCAGCCGCCCAGTTGAACAAATAAACACTAATAGCGCTTAAAATTACCAAACACAAAGAAGCCACGGCGCGCTGCAATGAAATAATATCTCGTAAAAATTCTCTTTGCCGCAAAAGAATTTTAGCCTTTTCATCGCCTAGTCCACTTCTCCGCCGCAGCTCAAATTGGCTATGCGAAGACGTTTTCGGCTGAACTCCCAGCACTATCAGCAAAACCGCCAAAGTAACCAAATATCCAAAAATTAGCACAATCGTCATAGTTTTATTGTACCGCATTCCGTGCTATACTTACTAGAGTAAATGGAGGTAAAATGAATAAGAAAAGCTGGATAATTTTCGCAATTATTGTAGTGGCGATTGTTGGTGGAATGATTTATATTTCGACACAAAATCGACTAAACATTAGCGATATCAATAACGATCAGCTGAACACAACTATCAGCGCAGAATCAAGAAATGGCAATATTGCAGATCACGAAATTGGCGGTAAAGACGCCAAAGTAACAATTATCGAATACGCCGACTATCAATGCCCTGGCTGTGGCACCGCTGCACCAAAAGCCGAAGCACTAGCTAAAAAATATAAAGATCACGTTCGATTAATTTTCCGTAATTTCCCAATTGCCAGCTCACACCCTAACGCACGAGCTGCCGCTGCCGTAGCTGAAGCTGCTGGCCTGCAGGG
>UNSR01000080.1:0-2519 GCA_900557595.1 Candidatus Saccharimonadota bacterium
CCGTCATGTCGCGCCGCTTTTTCATTGCCAATCAGCTTAGCAATTGCCTGCCGTTTCTTGAATTCGTTTTCACCGTAAAAAAGGTAAATCACTTCGCCTCCACTTGGCAAACTGGACAAATATGCGTACCGCGTCCAGAAACCTTCATCTTTACAATATATTGATCAGGATGTCGATGGCACGGCTGGCCTTCCCGACGAAATACGTGCGCAAACGACAGATAATTGCCTTTTCTGCCTTCAGCGTCAACGTAATTTTTATCCGTCGAGCCGCCCTGATCAATGCTCAATTGTAAAATCTGGCGCAGTTCATTAAACAAATCTTCCAATTGGTCATCGCTAACATTCCTAACGCGCGTCTGAGGGTGAATTTTCGCAGCCCACAGAGCTTCATCGGCATAAATATTACCAACTCCAGCGATCACCGACTGATCAAGAAACGCTGGCTTTATCATCGAATTTTGCCGACGACGAATTCGCTTAATAAAATCCATCGCCTTGGTTTTTTTATCGAGTGGTTCCGGCCCAACTTTCTGCATAAATGGCAAATTTTCTATCTCATCGGTCGGCATCAATTTCATCCAACCAAACTTACGCTGATCATTGAAAAACAAACGCGAACCATCCGCAAAATCAATTTGCACGCGCGTCGATCTATCTGGTAATTCACCAATCAAACTATCATTCGGATGACCACCAGCAAAACTATTAGCCCCACGAAAAATCAATTGCCCAGTCATCTTAAGATGTATCACCAGCGAATAATGCGTATCCAGATCAATCATCAATACTTTTGCACGACGTCGCACCGCCGTTACGTGCGCACCATATAAAAATTGCTTAACGTCAGTAGGCGAATTCGGAAAACTCTTTGGTGAATCAAATACCGTCGCTCGCACAACAGCCTGACCTGGCAGCAAATCCGCCAAACCGCGACGAACTGTCTCAACTTCGGGTAGCTCGGGCATTCGGCAAGTCCTACAGCTTAAACAAAGCTTCTTCTTGACTTAGACCAATTCCAGCCGCCATTTTTTTGCCGTCAGGAATTTGTTTCAAAAACATATCCAAAATCTCGTTCACGTTAGCTTGCGCTGAGCCTTTAGAGCCGCTACAATCCGACGTCCACAAACTCTTCACAACGGAATTGTCCTTCAAAGTTTCAAATTTGTAAATTTTACCGCTAGCACAAATCCCCCGCAAATCGTTTTGCTGCTCAGTTAGCGGCGTGCCTTCCATCATTTTTCGCTTATCAAGCGCATAAACCAGCTCCGTATAAGCCCTGCTGTTATTGTCCAATTTTTTCTGCGCAATTGGCTTGTCTAAATATCCCTCGTACGTCGTCATTTCGCGAGATTCTGGCGAAATAGTGATGCTATATGAGCGGAAATTCTCGTTCGCTACAATTGGTCCGCGTACCGTCAATCGAACTGCACTTCCCACGTCCGTCGACAACAAAGCAACTTGTCCTACGTTAACATTCTGATCCGTTGTTTGACCTGAATCATTTTTACCAAATAATGCTCGACCAATCGCAATAACCGCTGCTACCGCCACAACCGTGATAACAATAACCAGCAAAATTGGTACAAATCGAGAAAATGAATTTCGTCGTTGAGTGTATTTCATGGCGTAATTATACCATATTTTCTACACTTCACCCCAATTTACGCCCGTACCGACATCAACCTTCAATTTAATCGGCAATTCTGGACAAACGCCTTCCATTTCCGCTTTCATAATCTCGCTGACTTTCTGGACGTCTTCGGGTTTGCATTCCACCAAAATCGAATCATGAACCTGTAAAATCGCATCAGCCAAGCCCGACAATTTATCCTCCAGCCGAATCATTGCCAATTTCATCAAATCCGCTTCCGTGCCTTGAATTGGCATATTCATCGCAGCTCTTTCCGCCGAAGATCGCACCATAAAATTGCTCGATTTTACATCAGGTGTTGGTCGTCGCCTGCCAAAATACGTTTCAACAAATCCCTGTTCTCGCGCTTGAGTTAAAATTTTATCCAAATACTGACGAATCGGTTTTCGCACCTCAAAATAATGATCAATAAACTTTTTTGCCTCTGTAAATGACATTCCTGTAGCCGCCGCCAAACCGTGCGGACTCATTCCGTAAAGTACACCAAAATTGATCACTTTCGCTGCTCGACGCTGAGATTTGCTCACTTCGTCAATTGATATTCCGTACGTTTCCGCCGCCGTTTTTGCGTGAATATCAATATCGCTATTAAAGTCTTCGATCAACTTCTCGTCGCCCGCCAACACAGCTGCCAGCCTCAATTCAAATTGTGAATAATCCGCACCAACAAAAACTTTGCCATCACTCGGAACAAACGCCTGGCGAATTTTCCTGCCCAGTTCAGTCCGCACCGGAATATTTTGCAAATTCGGATTTGTGCTGCTCAGTCGCCCCGTGCTGGTTACATCCTGATTGAATGTAGTGTGAATTCGCGCACCAGATCGCCGCCCTTGCGGGGCACGTCGCCGAAATCGTGGCTCGCGACC
>UNSR01000081.1:0-2435 GCA_900557595.1 Candidatus Saccharimonadota bacterium
CGCCAGGCTTAGATGAGGAGCTAATTTACCCGCCTTTTCTGGCAGTTCACCGTCATTTTTTATCCCAATATTGCTCATCGGGTTATGTGCTGCAGTAATAATAGAAAGTCCACTATCTGTTATTTTTTCTTGCAGACCTGAGTAATCGTCACCATTAAACGGCAACGCGTACTTATTGTCAATAGCACCTTTTTCCGCAGACGAATCTCTTCCATACGGAACCTGAAAAAAGTTATCCATCCCAACAAGTTTATATGGTAGCCTCTGATGCCAAAGACCCATATTAGTGGAGGCTACTGTCACGCCTATATGTCTAAACTTAGAAACTACGCTAGCAACAGTCGAAACATCAACGTCCGTTAGGTGACTTGTAGCAAATATAACACCCTTGTTTTCCTCGGTTTTCTTAGTTGCCTTAAAAAGATTATCAGCCCCCTCAACGACAACATCCCCCACATTACCAAAAAGCAAATCAGTAACCAATTCAAGAGGAACGCGCAGTCTTCTTGGGCTCGGATCATACAGACCTTCAGATGCGCCCTTTTTAGCGCACTGTTTAATCTCTTTTATAGCCTCAGATCCTGAAAAAGTCTCAATTTTTTTCACGATACCCTTAATTATACAATATAAAGCCCTATATTGTCAATAATCAGATCTGCTGATGGACCTTATTCGCAACCGTCACAAATAGTCAGGCTTGCTGGGTCAACTGGTGCCGCAACAGTGCCGTTCGACTTTGCTTGATCATCAGCCGCTTCTTGCGCCGCTTTAAGAGCTGCGTCAATGGCACTCAATTTTTCTTCCAAAGTCATGTCATCAGTAATAATCTGATTTGCGTTCATTTTCATTTTCCCCTATATTTAGTAGTTACTTAACTAATTGTACGCTAGATATAGTGCTTATGCAATAAAATGCAGCCAATTGCCCGTTGTAGTTTTTTCATCAAGTTCACCAATTGGCGCAACGTATATTTGCGGATTTTGGCAACGCGGCATAAAATCAGCCAACTTCTCTTTATAAGCTGCCATTGCCGCCTCTTTCTCAGATTCTGGAAGTTCAGTCACGTTAGTTTTTAAGAAAACTGCTCGCTTTTTATCATCCCAAACCACAAATTCCGCCTTACCGTTTCGAAACGCATTTTCTGAATGGCGCGCAGTCGGCTCTGATATCCAAATTATAGAATTGCCAAAACGTGCAAAGTGTAGCGGCGTTACCAGAGGTGTCCTATCAACATTCACCGTTGCCAACGCACCAACTTCGACTGTATCTAATATTTCTTTCGCTAATTCATTCATATCATCAACTCCCATTACTTCGTGGTATTAACTTCGTAACTAGTGTTTGTGCTTTCAAAGAAATTCACCAATTCCAGAGTATCATTGGCGGCTGCCATCCATTTGGCTGGATTTGGCACGTTATATTCAGGTTCAAAGCCTAACTCCTGCAAGCGTCGGTCGGTCATATGCATAACATACTGATTGACATAATCAGCATTCAATCCCAAAATTCCCTTTGGCAACATATCCTTATTGTAAGCCTTCTCAAGTTCTACCGCTTGCAAAATCAAGTTGCGGATTTCTTCTGCGAATTCCTGCGTTTGCAATTCTGGATTCTCGTCCAAAATTGTCAAAAGCAAATTGATACCAAACGTCAAGTGAAGATTTTCGTCGCGAGTAATCCAGTCCAGCAGTGAGCCGACATTGCGCAACAAATTACGCTGGCGAAAACTCATGCCAACCATAAAGCCTGAATAGAACCAAATTCCCTCAAGCACGATGTTATATGCCACCAAAGACCTAACAAAGTCCTTCTTGCCTTCCAGCGAATAAATATCCAAATTCGGATCAAGCATCACATCCAAATGCTTATTCTGGAAGTCAGCCTTGTCAGCCAATGATTTTTTACCAAATCCCGCAGCGTAAATTTCCTCGCGATCAAACGGAAACGTCTCAATAATGTATTCAAATGTCATGAAGTGATTAGCTTCTTCCCACATCTGTTTTGACAAATATAGTTGAGCTTCCGCCGCGTTTACATATGGATAAATACCGAACGCCAATGATTTATTGATCAATAACTCGTTTGGATTCAAATAGCTAATAACCGTTTTCAATGCGTGCTTTTCGTCGTCAGACAATTTTTCAAAATCCGCCAAATCTTGCACTAATTGAACTTCGTTTGGAAACCACGTGTTAGCCACTGCTTGATTATAAAGATCATACGCCCAAGGGTAACGAATTGGGTGAAGTGATAATCCATCGCGTAATCCTGAACCTAAAATTCCCATCTTAATTTCCTCCTTTTGATACTTGCTATTTTTTAGCAGCACCTGGCTGCTTAAAACCTATATCAGTGACCGCTGGCAGCCGTCTGGGCTGCGTTCGTGTGATCTTCGTGCTTCATGAATTTAGGCGACGTTTCCGGTGCATACTTCT
>UNSR01000082.1:0-2415 GCA_900557595.1 Candidatus Saccharimonadota bacterium
TCACTGTGTCCTCATGATGTTGCTTAGCGAAGGGATTGAGATTCCTGGGGAAAGTTTAAGCATCGGGGCGATGTCGCAGTCTGGGCAATTTACGTATAATAGTCAATTTTCTGACGGTGAAATTAATGAATATACTAGTGAATTTCACGGTTATCTGGAAGAGAAAAAGCGCGAGGCTCATCAGAAGATGAATAGGCTTTTGGGCGATGGTGGAATTATTGATAAGGATATGCTGAAGGATCGGGTGGTGATTTTGGCGAGTGATGGTTTTGGTGATGATTTATCGGTTTTGGACGTGGCTTTGAGTTTTCTGAAGTCTGTTCGGATTGAGAAATTGGTGATTGCGGTGCCGTTTTGTGGCGTGGCGGCGGTGGATAAATTGCATATGACAGTTGATGAAATGCACATCTTGGACGTGAAGGAGAATTTTATGGGATTAAATCATTATTATGAGGATAATACATTGCCGTCCAAAGAGGAAACGATAGCGAAAATTAATCAGGTTATTTTGAATTGGAAATAAAAAACTTGTCGGGTGTTGTAAAATTGTGATAAACTTTAATTAAGAAAGATGCGTTAGGGAGGTTATGTTAGACGTTTTTATTACATCTAGGGTGCGGCGAAAAATTGTAGTAGTATACGCTAAGTATCCTGATTTTCACACACATGTTCGCGGATTAGCAAAGCTAATTAAGGAAGATCCTGGAAATATTCAACGAGAATTGAAGCGATTAGAAAAGGTTGGATTTTTGCAGAGTGAAAAGCAGGGCAACTCACGTACGTATTTCACTAATAAACAATTCCCAATTTTTAAGGAATTGCAAAGTATGGTGATTAAATCTCAGCAATATTCAGCGCGATCAAAGCGCGGCATGGCTGATAAAGACTAATGACATTATTTGAGAAAATTTTAGCGGCTCGAGGCTTAACTACGCGTGCGGCGCGTGAGGAATTTTTGCATCCAAATTATGCGTCAGTAAAGCACGATCCGTTTTTATTGCCGGATATGAGAAAAGCGGTGGATCGCTTGAAAAAGGCGCACGCTGAGGGCGAGAAAATTGTTATTTACGGTGATTATGATATTGACGGGCTGAGTGCAACGGCAATTCTGCTGGATGCGTTTGGCAAGTTTGGCTTTAAGGAAGTTGGCGCATTTATTCCGAATCGGTTTGTTGAGGGTTACGGAATGACGATGGGCGCCGTTGATAAGGTGCGAAATATGGGCGCGGATTTAATTGTCACGGTTGATACGGGAAGTTTGTGTCATACGGAAATTGAATATGCGTCGAGTTTGGGGATTGATACGGTGGTGACTGACCACCATAATGTTGCTGAAACTCCACCGCCGAGTGTTGCCGCGGTCAATCCGAAGTTTCCTGGTCATAAATATCCGTTCCGTGATTTGTGTGGTGCGGGTGTGGCGTTTAAATTAGTTCAAGCTCTGCAAACTGAACTGGACGGACTGCCAGATGGTTACGAGAAGTGGCTATTGGATCTGGTGGCGCTGGGAACGGTTTGCGACATAGTTACGTTGGCGGACGAAAATAGGGCGAATGTCTATTGGGGCTTGGAAGTTTTGAAAAAGCAGAGGCGTCCTGGTTTGAAGGCGTTGATGTCAGTGGCGGGGATTGATCCAGAGAAGGTTAATGCTAGGCATTTGGGATTTGGTCTGGGTCCGCGAATGAATGCGGCAGGCAGGTTGGAAACGGCGCAATATGCTCTGGATATGCTGACGGCGAGTGATGGGCTGGAGGCGCTGGAAGCTAGCGAAAAGCTGGAAGAATTGAACATTAAGCGTCGCAGTATTCAGGAGGAGATTTTTGACGAAGCTTGCCAGCAGGCGGACAATATGACTGATGATCGAGTTTTGGTGGTGAATAGTGGCAATTGGAATCACGGAGTTATCGGCATTGTGGCGTCAAAGTTAGTTGAGAAATATAAGAAGCCAGTTTTTATAATTGGCGAGCGTGGTGACGAGGCTACGGGTTCGGCGCGAAGTTTTGGCGATTTTTCCGCAGCTGACGCGGTCCGTGCAGCTGACGGCATCATTATTAAAGGCGGCGGTCATGGCGCAGCAGCTGGCGTGACGTTGGCGACTGAGAGAATTGACGATTTTAGGCGACGAGTGAATGAGTTTTACGACTCATTGCAATTGAAAAATCAGGAATTATATTTGTTGCCGAGAGCCGATGTTGAAATTGACGATTTTTCGGAAATTAATGAGGAGCTGATTGATAATTTGGCAAAGATGGAGCCGTTTGGCAATGGTAATGCGGAGCCTATATTGAAAATAGCCAAAGCGACGGTTTTGAATGTGAGGAGAATGGGTGCGGATGGGCAACATGTAAAATTGACCTTGCGTGATAAAAATGACGTTGCGCTGCAAATGCTGGCTTTTAATGCACCAGAAGAATT
>UNSR01000083.1:0-2369 GCA_900557595.1 Candidatus Saccharimonadota bacterium
CTCATATTTCAGCTCCTATTCCCTATTATTTCAGCAATTCTAAAGTCTTTCGCGAATCAGCTTTTGTGCAAGGCTTGGGTTAGCTTGACCCTTAGACTTCTTCATGACTTGCCCAACCAAATAGCCGATAGCCTTATCTTTTCCAGCCTTAATATCTGCAATTGAAGCCGCCGAAGCTGGATCGTTCAGAACTTCGTCAACGATTGCAGCAATCGCCGATTCATCAGAAACCTGCAACAAATTCTTCTCTTCGGCAAGCTTACGCGGATTTTTTGCGCCAGCCAGAAGCTCATTGAATAACTCCTTCGCGTTCGTGCTGGAAACTTCAGACTTCTCTGTCATTTCAGCCAATTCTATCAAATCGTCAACCGCTACGCGCGTAGATTCATTATCCGTTTGCGAGTCATCCCCGTCAGAAGCCGTCAATGCACTCGCAAACCAATGCGCGACTCGCTTAGCGGAAGCCTCGCCAGACTTTTCCTGAACTTCCAATGTAATCTGGGCATAATCCTGATTAGACAAAAGCGAATTGATAACAGATTTATCCAAGTTCAGCACACTCCATTTTTCCCTATATTCGCCCGGAAGCATCGGCACCTTGGACTGAATTTCAGCAATCACTTCGTCAGTCAACATAACCGGCGGAATATCTGGATCTGGCATATAACGATAATCCTGCGCGTCTTCCTTTGACCTCTGAGAAATAGTTATTTGCTTGTCATCATTCCAACCTCTGGTTTCCTGAACAACTTCTTCGCCACGTTCCAAAATATCGACTTGGCGCTTGAACTCATACTCGGCGGCTCGCTCGACACTGCGGAAGGAATTGAGATTCTTAATTTCAGCGCGCTTTCCAAGTTCTGTCGCACCCTTCTTTGCCACCGAAATATTAACGTCAAATCGCATATTTCCGTGATACAAATTACCGTAAGTCACACCCGCGTAAACCATCAATTTATGAAGTTCCGAAACGTAAGCTTTAGCCTCCTCAGCCGAATGCATATCTGGCTCAGAAACAATCTCAATCAGCGGCGTGCCAGCGCGATTAAGATCGACCAGCGAATAGCCGTCGTGGTGCGTCAATTTACCAGCATCTTCCTCCATGTGAGCATGATCAATTCGCACGCGTTTCAAAGAACCATCTTCCAGCGGCGCATCGACATATCCAGCCAAAATAATCGGATTATACATCTGCGAAGTCTGATAACCCTTTGGTAAATCTGGATAAAAATAATGCTTTCGATCAAATCGGCTAACGTGCGCAATCGGCGAATTCAAAGCTTTTCCAGCACGAACCGCCAACTCAACAGCGTGTTTATTCAAAACCGGCAACATCCCCGGCAAACCAAAGTCAATCTGATGTGTCTTAGTATTCGGCTCAGCATCGCGAGCGTCATTGTCGGCCGGGCTAAATAGCTTGGTTTTTGTCGCCAGCTGAACGTGACATTCGATACCAATTGTCATTTCATAATCGTCATATACACTCATTATAATGCTCCCAAATCTTTTAATGCCTGTTCAAAACTCGCCATAGCTCGACGAAAACTCTGCGCCGTTACCGTTACGTTGGTTTCGTGGGCAATTTGATTACGCAATTTATGTGCCGCCCAAAGCCCATTTTCATCGCTCCAATATCCCTTGCGAGATTTCATACGCTCGCCCATTGTTTCGCCAGCCACGCCACAGTCGCGCATAGCTTTGTCTAGCAACTTGTCTGCCTTCATTATCGCCATCTGCATACTTTCTGATTTTCTGGTTTCGACATTGCGCAAAATTTGCCGCCAAACCCTCTGGTACATTTCTTTGTCAATTTGACCGCGACCACGAGAAGTCAATTGAATGAAAATCATCAGCAAGGCGCCGATAATCAACGCCGCAACAACTATCGCGACTATCAATCCGTCCATCAAATCTTCTCCACTTCCGAAACCAGCTTCAGCAAGTTCTTGTCCGACTTGTAATCGCCGATAAGCTGTACGCCAATTGGCAAACCTTCATCGCTATTTCCAGCCGGCGCAGCAACTGCAGGAAGTCCAGCCAAACTTGCTGGCACAGTCATGATGTCCGCCAAATACATTTTTATCGGATCGCTAGCATTCTCCCCAATCTTAAACGCAGGAGTCGGCGCAACCGGCATCAATAGCGCGTCATATTCGGTAAATAGCTTCTTAAATTCGTCAATCAACAACGTCCTGGCTTTTTGAGCCTGCATATAGTAAGCGTCGAAAAATCCGCTTGACAATACGAAACTTCCTATCATAATTCGTCGCTTATTTTCAGTCATGAAACCTTCATTTCGACTGCGACCATAAAGTTCCGCCAAAGTTTTCACTTCCGCCGCTCGATGACCATATCGCACGCCGTCATAT
>UNSR01000084.1:0-2337 GCA_900557595.1 Candidatus Saccharimonadota bacterium
ATGATTCATAAGAGCAAAGGATTTTCATAGGATGCCGCTCTTCTTTGCATAAAATCTTTTTCTTTGCATAAAATTTCTTATTTCGCCTCAGTTTATCTACTTGGGCAACAAAATCGCTATCAGACGAAGCCATTACCGCCCCATCTCTAAATGTTGTGTCATAATCAGAAATATCTCGCAAGACAACAGGTAATCCTGCGGCAGAGGCCTCAACAACAACCAAACCGAAGGTTTCCTGCTCGCTCGGCAATACAAATACATCGGCCGCACGGTAATAATCAGCAACATCGTCAAGCGGTATCACACCGGTAAATTTCAAATTCTTTGGCGGATTATTCATCATTCTTTGCATAGCACCATTCTCAGCCGCAATCACTCCAAACGGCACGCCGCCGACCCATACAAACTCCACATCAGGCATCTTTTCTGCCATATCAAAAAACACATCGACACGCTTACGTGGCTGCACTTGACCACTTCCAACGACCACAAAAGCATCATTGCTAATGCCAAGCTTTTGTCTAGCAGATTTCTTCTTCGCCGGTGAATTGGCATATTTTGCCGTATCTATAGTGTTATATAATATAGAAATTGGCTTCTTGACACCAATTTTTTCCAGTTCGTTCTTTGTATAATCAGATACCGCCAAGACCAAATCAGCTTTATTGTAAAACCATCGTAAATACGCGCGAGCAAGTGGCTCTAGCAACTTCGCGCCCTTAATACTGCCTATAAAAGAAGCTGGTACAACATGAGCAGACACGACCTTCTTTCCGCCAGATTGACGCATTTTTTTCATCGAATACAGTCCAGTAGTTTGTACATGGACTATATCCGCGTCTAACCGCGCCTTATTCACCGCAATATCAATATCATCACGATCTTTAAGCGCATTTGTCATCTCTACAAAGGCCGTATGCACACCGTGACCCTGAACGGTGAATTCGCTCTCAGAAATCATATTAACAATTAGTTTTTTATCGTCTTTCTTACTCATACCTACAGTATAGCAAATAATTATTCCGCCAATATCAATTCAGCAACCAGTTCTGGACTATCCAATACCGACAAATGTCCCGTATCAATCTCCACAAATTTATCAATTTTTACGCCATCTGCGACATTCACAGGAAGCGAAATCTTGTCCCGTCGCCCAACTATCAATCCCGTAAATTCGCGCTCAGAAATAATGATTTTTTCACCCCATGAAATATCCCGCGCAATTTTCGATTGCTCCAAATATTGCCGCCGCGTTACTCGCGTATTTTTCGTCAGCCACCGTATCAAATCCACGGTGCTTTTCCGCCTATTATTCACCAAACACAGCCCACGAAACACCGAAAAATAATAGTTCAAATAGATATATTGACTTATCCGACGAGTGCGGTAAAAGAACGACGAGGAAATTCTCGACATAACCGAAGTTTTCATCGGAGGACTGATGTACCAAATTTTCTGGCATTGCATTTTATTTGCCACCAAACATCCAAGCGAATGGGCGACAATCTCGTCAATTGATATGCCTTTACCGCCAAAAGCCGACATCAAATTCATCGCCCAATTTTCGATATCGCTCATTTTCATATTTTTTATCAATTGACTTCTACCGTGAGAAGGCAAATCAACAAACACCAAATTCGCGTCATTTTTCAGGTGATAAGCCAGCGGAATCATCCCGTGAAAATCGCCACCAATGCCATGAATTAGCAAAATAGTTTTATTCGAGCCGCCTTGATAAAAATAATAAGCAGTTTTCACGCCTCCGACGTCCATAAAATCGCTTGATATTTCGCCCGAAAACTTATCGTACATTGGTAGCATATTCATTAAATTATATCATCACGGTATAATAAAACTATGAAGCTTTTCTCTTGGAACGTAAATGGTATTCGCGCGGTCATCAATAAAGGTGAATTCGCGAAGTTTATCGACACGTACAATCCAGACATTTTGTGCCTACAGGAAACTAAGGCCACCAAAGATCAGGTCGAAATTGACCTGCCAAATTATCACGAGCATTTCTATTCCGCCGCCAAAAAAGGTTACTCTGGCACGGCGATTTTCTCAAAAATCTCGCCCTTGAGCTGGCGCGACGGTTTTCCGCCGAACATCATTGAAAGGTTTGATTTAACAGGCGATGAATATGGCAATCCAGCCGACGAAGGACGAATTATCACCGCCGAGTTTGACGATTTTTGGGTTGTCAATTGCTACACTCCAAACTCAAAAGGGGATTTGAGCCGATTGGATTTGCGATATAAAAAGTGGGACAAGGCGGTGTTGGCTTATCTGGAAGAGCTGGAATTGTCAAAGCCAGCCCTTTATTGCGGCGATATG
>UNSR01000085.1:0-2298 GCA_900557595.1 Candidatus Saccharimonadota bacterium
CTAATGGCAATCCTAATCCGTAGCCTTTCGTCTGTTGGTTGCCGCGGAAAAATCGCTCAAAGACGTGCGGTAAGGTTTGTTGTGAGATTGTGCCGTCGTTGATGAAGTTGACAGTGATGTTTTGTTTCGATGGGATAATGCAAATTTTTACCACAGAATTTTTCGGGCTATGTTTCAATGAATTATCGAGCAAAATCGCGCACAATTCTCGCGTCGCGGTGTGATGAAGCGGAATATTTATGTGTTCTGGGCAATTCATTTTAACTCGCGCTTCGGCTTTCCGTTCGCGAACGAGTTCGGATATCAATTCCGTCAAATTAAAGCTTTTATCTTCCAGTGCTAACTTATTTTCCGTCCGTGACAGTTCCAGAAGCATCGCCGTGAGTTCGGTCAACTTATTTATTTCCTCCAAATTGCTTTCCAGAGTTTCTGTAAGTTCCGCCTTATTCGCCTTCTGATTTTTTAGCGCAAATTCAGTCTCTGCTTTCATAATTGCCAAAGGAGTTCGGAGCTGATGGCTGGCATTGGCAACAAATCGTGATTGGGCTTTGTGGGCGGTTTCTATCGGTCGCAAAGTAATTTTTGCCAATAAATATGAGCACCAACCGCCAGCGAGCAGAACGATAAGATTTATATAGCCCAAACTAATCAAAAGATTTCGAGTTGAATTATCTATTCTTTCCGACAAATTAATTGCAGGAAAATCACCTTTCCTTTGAACGATAATTTTATGGATTTGCGCATCAACTTCCGAGCGCGCCACCTGAAAAATAATACTACTAAACAGCAAACTGACGATCATCAAAATCATCAAATACCAGCCCGCCAACTTAATTGTTGCTGAAGTAAAAATTTTCATGATTCGATCCTATAGCCGAAGCCGCGCACGGTTTTTATCAATTGTTTTTTGAACGGTTTGTCGATTTTTTGGCGTAGATTTTTTATGTACGCCTCGACATTATTCGGCAAAATATCAGCGTCAAAATCCCAAACGTGATCAATCAGCGTTTCCTTACTGAGAATCTGATTCGGATGTTGCATCAAATATTCCAGCAGCGCATATTCTTTGTTCGTGAGGTCAATATTCTTCCCGGCTCGCGTTACGGTTTTCTGTTGCTTGTTAATTTTCAAATCGTCAATTTGCAGAACGTCTGGCTGGCTAATCGGCGGCCGACGAAGTAAAGCTCGCACGCGCGCCAACAGCTCATCAATTGCAAAAGGCTTAGTCAAATAATCATCGGCGCCCACGTCCAGCCCGAGCGTTTTATCTTCGGTCGTGCTCAGTGCTGTCAGAAATAGAATTGGCATATTTTTCCCGTTCTCGCGCAATTTTTTAACAATCTCCGTGCCCTCTAATCCCGGCAGCATTCGATCGACAATCAATAAGTCATACGGCTGACTATCCGCCAAATTAAAGCCCTCTTCCCCGTCGTACACCGCATCAACCGCGTATTTCTCGTGCTTCAGAGATTCGGTTATGACCCTCGCAATTTTTCGTTCGTCCTCAATAACCAACAGTCGCATATTTATATTATATCTTTTTTCATACGCTAAGTGCTATAATTTTATTTAAAGAAAAGGAGGCGTATGCCAGATAATAAAAAAATGATTGAGATTCGTCATTTTAAGATGAGTTTCGGCGATAAAACTGTTATTAAAGATCTGAGTTTCGATGTTTTTCGCGGCGAAGTTTTTGGTTTTTTGGGAAGCAATGGCTCGGGAAAAACCTACGACGTTGCGCGCATTGTTGGGGCTATATCAGCCGACCGCGGGCGATTTATTGATAAACGGCAAGCCGTATTCAGTGGAGAGTCAGATTCGTCTCGGATATCTTCCGGAGGAGCGCGGATTGTATAAAAAAGAAAAAGTCTTAGATGTGATGCTTTACTTTGGTCAACTTAAAGGTCTGAGTCGCAAAGAAGCTAAGGATTTTTCTCTGAAGTTTTTGGAGCGTGTCAATTTGAGCGACAAGGCTAATACGCAACTTGATAAATTATCTGGCGGACAGCAGCAGAAGATTCAGCTTGGCGTAACAATTATGGGCGATCCAGAACTACTGATTATGGACGAGCCAGCCAAAGGCTTTGATCCGGTGAATCGCCGATTGTTGATGAACATAATTGAGGAGCAACGAAAAGCTGGCGCGACAATTATTTACGTTACACACCAGATGGAGGAAGTTGAAAGATTGTGCGATCGCTTGATTTTATTGAAAGATGGTCAAGCGGCGGCATACGGCACATTGGAAGAAGTAAAAAGTCAATTTGGCGGCGCTTCAATGGACGACATTTTTGTCCA
>UNSR01000086.1:0-2244 GCA_900557595.1 Candidatus Saccharimonadota bacterium
CAGATAGTATGTCGTTTTCAAGCCACGCTTCCACGCTTCCGAATAAATCTTCACATATTCATCAATATCTCGCGTCTCCAGATACATATTTCGAGAAATCGCCTGATCGACCCACTTCTGAGCCCTAGCTGCCACCTCAATAAACGCGTACGGACTGAGCTGGAAACTTGTTTTATAAACATCCTTGATATTCTGAGGAATACCATCAATATCTTGAATATCGCCCTGAGCCGCAAAAATATCATCCTTCAAATTGTCCCACAAACCAAGCTTCTTCAAATCGCGAACTAAATTATGGTTCACTTCCAAAAACTTACCGTTCAGAGTCGAGCGACTGAAAATCTGCGCAAATTGCGGATCAATTCCAGGAGTCGTTCCCGCCACGTGACCAATGTTAGCCGTCGGCGCAATTGCCATAAGAGTCGCATTTCGCATTCCCTTTTTCACCTTCTTTCGCAAACCATCCCAGTCCAGTCGCGTCTTTTGGTCTATTTTCACCTTCACGCCGCGATCTTTCGACAATTTATCGACCGTATCAATCGGAAGAATTCCCTTGCTCCAACCACTGCCCGCGAATGTTGGATAACTGCCCAATTTTTCTGCCAAATCAGCCGACTGATCGATGGCGTGATAGCTAATGAACTCCGTCAATTGATCAACCAAATCATACGCTTCTTTCGATTCGTAGCAATAACCCAATTTTTCCAACACATCAGAAAGACCCATAATCCCGAGGCCAATCGCTCGAGTTTGCTGATTCGAATGCATCGCTTCTGGAATTGGCGTTTGAGTGATGTCGCACAAATTGTCCAATTGTCGCACCGCCGCACGAGCCGCTTCTTTCAATCTATCCCAATCCCAAGTCTTATCCTCGCTAAGGAACGCCGATAAATTGATACTCACCAAATTACACGTCGCAATGTTGTTTTTATCCTGTGGCAATGTAATTTCCGTACACAAGTTACTGAGGTGAATTGTGCCCGTATTGTTATTTAATGCGCGCACGTTAATCGTGTCTTTCCAGGTCAGCCACGGATGTGACGTCGCCTGCAAACTGGTCAAAATGCGCTTAAATTGCTGACGAGCTGGAACTTTATCAAATGTTCGCAATTTCCCAGCTTCCGCCATCTTGATATATTCTTTATATCGCGCCGAAAACGCCTCACCATATAATTCCGTCAAATCTGGAGTTTCCGCTGGATCAAACAGATACCAATCTTGATCTTTTTCTACTCGCTTCATAAATTCGTCAGAAATAAATACCGCGGTATTAGCAAATCTGGTTCTTAGATATGGGTCGCCAGAGTTTTGACGAAGATCAACAAATTGATCAAAATTAAGGTGCCAGTTTTCCATGTAAATTGCAGCCGCACCAGCCTTTTTTCCCTTACGAGAAACCGCAAAAAGCGCCGTATCAATCATCTTCATAAATGGAATTGGGCCAGTCGATTCAGTATTGGTGGTTTTAACTGGACTGCCCGCTGCACGTAGCTTCGTAAAGCCAATACCAATTCCGCCCGTACCTTTAGCAATCCACATCGTGTCGCGAACAGCCTTAGCAATTGATTCCATATCATCATCGACATTAAGCAAGAAACAGTTACTGAGCTGCGGGAACGAGCCGCCAGCATTAACTCGCGTTGAGCCGCCAGGAACGTACTCCAAATTACTCATGTGATTATAAAACTCAATCGCTGCAGTCGTTGGGTCAGATTCATTATAGCTAAGCCCCATAGCAATACGCATGTGAGTGAATTGCGGCGTTTCAATTGGTGAACCGTTTTGCTTACGAAGAGCATAACGATTTTTATTGGTAACCACACCCAAATATTTACTCAAATCATCACGCGCTGGATCAAGTTCCGCCGCCAGCTTTTTCAAGTCAAATCTACCGTCAGCCATGCGCTTATCCAACAATCCTTCTTTCACCGCCGCCTTAACAAACTTCGGAAATTCGCGCGCATGAAGCTTTTTCAATTCTTCCGCCGTTTCATAATCGCCCAAAATCTGCTTATAGACAGTTTTTAGTAGCAATCGTGCCGCGATTTTATCGTAATCTGGATCATCTTTAACATTTTGGAGAACTGTTTGAATAACCGCCTCGTCCAATTGCTCGGTTGTAATTCCATCAAATAATGTCAGTTGCAATTCGGTCGCAACTTGAACAACTTTAGATATTTGGTCTGGCAAACCTTCGCACGCCTTTAAAATAGCC
Organism: Candidatus Saccharimonadota bacterium; assembly: GCA_900557595.1. Lineage (GTDB taxonomy): Bacteria > Patescibacteriota > Saccharimonadia > Saccharimonadales > Saccharimonadaceae > Nanosynbacter. The sequence goes on from UNSR01000086.1 coordinate 2,216, forward strand.
GTGTTAATTTTATTAGCATCAAACGGTTC
>UNSR01000087.1:0-2186 GCA_900557595.1 Candidatus Saccharimonadota bacterium
ACTGTTTGAAACTGATACGACAGGAAGGCCGGGTTGGGAAATCCAAGTGTTCATTAGATTGACGATTGGCTGACCGCTCGCTGATTCCAATTCTTGCCATAGGTCATTTCCGACAGTGTTTTTATATGCGAATTTTTCAAAATATGATTTAAGTCCAGCACGAAATGCCTCTTCGCCGATAAGTTTTCTAACCATAACAAGCAGTCGCCCGCCTTTGGCATAAACAATTGCTGGGTCGAACAAAGTGCTGATTTCGTCTGGATGATTAACGTCGGCTTGAACTGATTGAACGCCGTCCAAGCTGTCGCGTCTGAGTGCGGCTGTTACTTCATTCGTGGCAAAATCTTCCCACATATGCCAATCCGGATGAAGCGCGTCAATTGCTACATATTCCATCATATTGGCGAAGCTTTCGTTGAGCCATAAATCGTTCCACCACTGCATGGTAACCAAATTGCCAAACCATTGATGGCTAAGTTCGTGCGCGATAACCGTGGCAATGAAGCGCCTGGATGATTCTGGAGTCAATTCTGGGTCTGCAAGCAAACAACTTTCGCGGTAAGTAATTAATCCCCAGTTTTCCATGGCACCAGAGGAAAAGTCGGGAAGAGCGACGTGGTCGGATTTTGGCAATGGATATTTGACGCCGAAATATTCGTCATAAAAATCAATTGAACGAGTGGCGATGTCTAGCGCAAAATCTAAGGTATTTTCATTCTGAGCTGGCGTTGCCCAGACGTTGACCTCGACGCCAGATTTGGTGTGGGCAGATTTTTTGTGCAATTCACCGATGACGAAAGCCAGAAGATAACTGCTCATTCGTGGGGTTTTCTCGAAAGTTGTTGTGAGTGAATCGCCGTTTTCTTCTTCGCTTTTTACGGGCATATTTCCTAAAACTGTTATTCCTGTTCGGGTGACCAGTGTCAAATCATATTCAGCTTTGGCGGCTGGCTCATCAACGCAAGGGAAAACTTCGCGGGCGTGATGCGATTCAAATTGGGTGGCGAAAAGCTGTTTTTTAATGCCGTCGTGAGTGAAGTAGCAAGGATATAATCCGTGCATCGCGTCGGTGATGGTTCCGGAAAAATTGATGTGAATTGTGTGATTTCCGTTTTCAAGGTTCGGCTGGGATAATCTCAATTTGTCAAACTCACCAAATGAAATGTCGGCGGGCTGATTGTCGATTGTGGCTGATTGAATTGTTAAGCCTTTGGAATGTAGCGAAATTGATTCGCTGGTGGAATTGCCAGAAATGCTAACTGTGCCAGAAAATTCTTTTTCCTCGGCGCGTGTTAAATCGAGAGTTAGGTTGTAATGATTTGGTGTGAATGTGTCGAGTAGGCGTGGAACTTTAGTCATAGTTTAATTATAATACAGTCATGAGGGTGAATAAAATACGACGTCGGCAAGTGGTGATTGCGCTGGTAATTCTGGTGGCTGGCGTGGCGGTTTGGGCTTCGCGAATTTCACAACCCGAGCCTCAGACAATTCAAACTTCAACACAACGAGAATTATTTGGCAATTCGAACGCCAAATCGGAATTGGAAAAGATAGAAGTTAAAGGACGTGCGCCAAAGACTGGTTATTCCAGAAAGCAATTCGGCAACGGCTGGGGCAAAATTAACGGCTGCTCTGTGCGGGAAGTGATTCTGGTGCGAGATTTGACGGATGAGAAAATTGATGAAAAATGTCGAGTTTTGTCGGGTGTGCTGAATGATCCGTACACTGGCCAAATAATTCAATTTCAGCGCGGCGAAAAAACCAGCTCTAAGGTTCAGATTGATCACGTCGTGGCTTTGAGTGATGCTTGGCAAAAGGGCGCGCAGCAAATTTCTCCAGAAGAACGAGAGAAATTGGCGAACGATCCGTTAAATCTGTTGGCGGTTGATGGTCTAGCGAACCAGGCCAAAGGCGACGGCGACGCAGCAACTTGGCTACCGAGTAATAAATCTTTTAGGTGTCAATATGTTGCGCGACAAGTGGCTGTGAAACGAAAATATCGCTTGTGGGTAACGGAAGCTGAAAAAAGCGCGATGTCGGGAATTCTGGAAAAATGTACTGAAGTAAATTGACAAAATGAAAAATTTTTAATACAATGAGAAAGTACTAATCCGGCCGGCAGGTCGGAGTTTTTCGTTTATGGAAGTTTGAGACGGAAAAAGATATAATTAATAAGAAGGAGAATG
>UNSR01000088.1:0-2087 GCA_900557595.1 Candidatus Saccharimonadota bacterium
CGTACCTTCGACCACTGTTAAATCCGAATCGTTCAATTGCTTAACGATATCGCCAGCGTACTGCGCTTTATTAGAACAAACCAGTAAAACGCAGTAAACCAAAAATCCTTTTCGCAATTGGACCGCCAAGCTTTCCGCATAGCTATCAACGTCCACTTTTACCTTCTTTCGGTATATTAGAGCCCTTAATTTTGCCGTCTTTAATCAGGATTTGATAATCGCATTTCTTAGCCAAATCAACGTCGTGCGTCACGATAATCAGTGTTGCGCCTTCTTGCTTGTTGTAATTGAATAGCAATTCTTCCACCTTCGCGCCAGTTTCGCTATCCAAATTTCCCGTAGGTTCGTCCGCAAAAATGATCTGAGGGCTGCCGACAATTGCCCGCGCAATCGCCAAACGCTGCTTCTGACCGCCCGACAAATCCTTCGCACGATTCTTTCGTTTCTCATACAAGTCCACCGCCTTCAGCGCCTCATTAATCTTACTTTCCCTCAAGCCCCTTGGCATTTTCACAATTTCCAGTGGCAAACTCACATTATCCGCCACGCTTTCATTGCCCTGAACAAAGAAACTCTGGAAAATAAAACCTATTTTTCTCGCGCGAAATTCGTCAACTTGCTTTTGTTTCAATTTCAAAATGTCTTGACCATCAATAATCACTTGGCCTTGCTGCGGTCGATCCAAGCCAGAAATTGCGTGCATCAGCGTCGATTTTCCTGAACCAGATTTTCCCAAAATCGCCACGCTCACACCCGTTGGAATCTGCAAGCTCACATCATTCAGCGCCACAAATTGGTTCTTCTTTTTGCCGTAAATTTTCGTCACATTTTTAAGCTCAATCATAACAATTCTCCTATTCCGTCCTTAACGCTTCAATTGGATCTAATTTTGTTGCCTTACGGCTCGGCAGCCAGCCAGAAAGCACCGCCATAATCATCAGCCCGATTATCAAAAGTCCCATTTGCAGAGGATTAACGACTAATAGATTCGTACCTTGCTCCAACTTCAGTAAACTAGCAATCATAGGATTAAGTAGTGACATCAAACTTGCTAATCCAACACCAATTAAGCCACCAAGAAGTCCAACCCACGCCGCTTCATACCTGAACATTTTACCGATATCGCGACCTCGCATACCCAAAGCTTTCATCAGCCCAATCTGACTAGTTCGCTCCAAAACCGAAATGTACATTGTGTTAATAATCCCAAAAACACTCGCCAAAAGCGCCAAGCCGCCAAACCCAATCAGCGCCATTTGAGCCACATTCACAAAAGTTAAAATAACTTTTTGCGTGTCCTGAATCGAATACGACTCATAATCCTTGCCAAGCTCATTCTTCACTGCCTCAACATTTTTCTCATCATCAACTGACGCAATTACGTAAGAATATTCATTAGGCAAATCTTTAGGGTGACTAAAGTCGTAAATATCCTTAGCGTCGGCCACAGAAACGCGCACAGTCGGCTGGTAAAACAGGATCGTATCCGAAGGTTTATCGACTGCTGCGACTTTCAGAGATATTTCCTTGTCAGCACCCTTGCTTGATGAAGTTCCTTTTTGCAATCCTAGTGTAATCGTTTGCCCAATTGCTGATTTTGCATCACTAAATCCCATTTCTTTTACGTAAGATTCCGGAATAACAACCTCGCCCTTTTTCGGCATAAAATTGTCCAAATCACCAGCCGCAAACTTCATTCGAGTTTTATCAAACTTCACGGTTACACTCGGCACGAATTTTTTGTCGCTTGCTGGACTTTTAGCGTACAAAACTCCATACATAGAATAAGCTGGCGTCACTTTTTCTACGTGCGGAACTTTCTGTATTTTTTTCACATCGTTATCAGTCATCGAATATTTTTCTATCGCCTTAGACTGATCCTTCTCCGTATCTTCCGAGTCGCTATATTCTGGAAGATTGCTATCAGGTCCCGACGAGGTCACTTTTTTATAGACCGAAACAGATTTTTTATCGCCAGCCGCGTCGACCATACTGTTCGTATACAGCCGACCGCCTTCTCCAGCCATCAGCGCCAGACCAATCGTAAACGCTCCAACTGAAATTGCCAGCGCGGTTAAAATCGTGCG